>NZ_CP010872.1:0-156079 GCF_001305615.1 Actibacterium sp. EMB200-NS6 | reverse complement strand
AGGAGACCGGGGCGGTCTTTGAGGCGCGGCAGCTCCTCGAGCAGCACGACCGCGAGACCGCCGAGAAGTCGAAAGTCGAGGGGGTTCCCCTGATCGTCTCGGGCGCCACCGACTGGACCGATGTTGATGTGATCTTCAACACGCTCGACAAGGTTCGCGAACGGATCAAACAGAACCGCAATCAGGAGATCTTCCTCTGCCATAAGGGTGGCAAGCACGGGGCGGAGATGATCGCGGCTCGGTGGGCCCGGGCACGCGGGATAGCGCAGGCGCGCTTCGATCCGCGCTGGTCCGCGCACGGGCGTGCGGCACCGTTCAAGTGCAACGACGAAATGCTGGACGACAAGTTCGCGGCGACGGGGGTTGTACTCTTCGGCGGCAACGGGGTCGCGCTGAACCTCGGGCAGAAGGCGGAAGCGAAAGGCTTGACGGTCATGCGGGTTGCGGACCCGGCGAAGAAGGCGTCGCAGGAGTGAAGAGAGGGGGTCGCGCTTGGCGCGGCCCTTTCGTCATGTCTCATGGCGCGTGCGGTCGGTCACACTTGATCGGCACCTCGCGGCGGCCAGCACCGTTATCGCTTTACCCGGTCCGTCAGAGTGCGGCCCATCCGCATCTGTATGGGCTGGGGATGGTGCGCACCTCACGCACATCGTCAGCCGGGCAAGACGCGAGGGGTCGAGACGTCGCATATGAAGCTGAACACCTGCACGTTCCTCGGGGCGTGTTTCGGAACATCGCATCCACGCGGGCGGGCTCCGTCAGCACCCCGGCCAGGCTCGGTGGGACGCGGACGCGGATGGTGGCGGCTGCGTGATGGCAAGGGTCATCCGGATCACTCCTTTTTGCTCATTGATGTGGATCGCACGCGGTCGGCCCGCCCGTGCCCTCAGCTCACGCTTCGGCAAGCACAAATACGGCTTCCACGGCTGGCCGCGGACCCTCCGCATTTGCGCTTGCGACCGGGCCTCTTGCCCCCGTGCCGGGTGATCCCCATCGCAACAAGGAGTAACCCAAATGACCAACCACTACGTCGCCACCGTCCCCGTCAAGTTCACCGATACCGATGGCCAGGAGCGCACCCGTTTTCAGCGCGTGGGTGCGATGTTCCGAAACACCCGCAACGGGGACGGATCGGAGTTCTTCAGCCTCAAGCTCGACTTCCCCGTCGCGGTCTCGGAGCTGGTGATGTTCTCGCCGAGCGCGAAAGATCCCCAGGACTAAATCCTCTGACGAGGATGGGCCGCCCCAGGACGATCTTGGGGTGGCCCGATCCCTGTTCCAGGGATGCCGGTCCCTGCGCGTTCAACGGACGCACTCCGCCCGGAATGATCAGGCCGCGACAGACCGGCCAGTCAGCCTCAAGGGGGCCATCCACAAAAACCTATCGGCCAAGGCCTCCCGGTTTTTGCGGCAGAGATTTGGGGACCCAAATCTGGCCCTCCTTGACCCTGCCTGTCCGCCCTGTCGGTGGGGTTTGCGCCCGCCCGCGGTTCCGTCCGAACACATGCGTGTTCGGCCAGACCCTCGGGCGGGGCTGGCGGACGGGGCCCCTAGGACAGGTGTCGCCCGGTGGTGAGGGCGGCAGAGCCGCGTCCCTGCGGGCCGCGGCGTGAAGCGGACACCAAGGCTGCCTGAGACTGAAGGCGACGTAAGTATATAATTGACAGCTTGGTATATTATCGTAAGGTAGGGGCAGCCTTGGTGGAAGGTGGCAGGAAATAGGGGGTCTTTCTTCGCATGTCGCGCTCAAAACGTCTCTCAGATGCGGAACGCATGGAGATCGTTCGCGAAGCTGCGGAAGGTGTGACCACATCGGCCCTGGCGGAGCGGTTCGGCGTGTCGCCGCGGGCGATCCAATACACCTTGAAGGCAGATGCCGAGCGCCAGACGGATGCCGCAATTCCGGTCTCAGCGGTCAGTGTAAAGGTCACGGCTGCGGAGCTCGCGGCGCTCGACGAGGTGCTGGCCGAGGCCGGGATCGAGAGCCGTGCCGAGGGGCTGCGGCGGCTCATTCAGGCGGCAGGCGGGGTGTTCGTTCCGGACGCGCAGATGGCGGCCGAGATGGCGCGCTACCGCGCCTCGCTGCATGAGGTCGGCAATGGGGTCGCGCAAATTGCCAAGCAGATGACGCGGGCCAACCGGCGGGAGCAGGGGGCCGTGGGGGGCGCGAGTGCCGAGTTTACCGAATTGCGCCTTGCGCAGATGCGCGGGCTGGCGAGGTTCATTCTGGATTCTGCAGACGAGATCGATCTGCTCCTGCGCCGCCGTCGAGACGCGATGCAGCTGCGGGCCACGGCCGCGCTGAGGGAGTTTGCCCATGCGGCTGAATGATGCCGTCCATGCCGTCACGGGCGAGGTCTTTCGGGATGGCTGGAGCCGCGTCCGGGGCTCAATGCAGGGGCTGCACGTGGCCAAGCAGACCCAGCTTGCGCGCGCGGCAGCAGGCCACCGGCCAGCGGTCTTCAAGGCGATCCGGGGCGGGGGTACGCATACCAAATCACAGCTCGCAAACCAGCTCGACTACCTCACCACCAAGTCCACCCATATCGTCGACAGTAGCGGGTTTCTGGATGGCAAGGCGAAGCTCGAGGCGGGCGACATCAAAGACCTCACCGAGCGCTTTGCGAAGCGCTGGGATGCGGGCTTCAAGCCCAAGCTGGGCCAGACCACCCACATGCTCATGTCCTTCCCCATCGGCACGCGCGGGGAGGATGTGCGCGACATCGCGACGGATGTGGCCGAGCGGTTCTTCCAGACCGACGCGGGGCATTTCGACTACATCATCGCGGTGCATGAGGACCGCGATCACCCGCATGCGCATCTGGTGCTGAACCGCCGCTCGCAGGAAGGCGAGTTCTTCTTTCTGGGGCGCAACCACCGCTTCAACTATGACGACTTCCGCCTCGCCATGGTCGAGGAGGCGGAGAAGTACGGCGTGCGGCTGGAGGCCACGCGCCGGGTGGATCGCGGGGCTGTACATTACCCAGCCCGGACCAGCGAGGTCTACGCCGCGAAAGAAGAGGGTCGCGCGCCCCGCGAGCGCAAACGCGTGGGGCAGGACCTGACCCGGACGCTGGCGGAGATCGCCAACACCAGAACCGTCTACCATTCGCTTGCCGCAGAGGCCTCCCGGGAGGCCCGGGAAGACATCGCCGCGGCACTCTTCCGCGCGGGCGAGGTGCTGGCGCATGGCGGACAGATGGACCGAACAGGAGATGTGTATATGGCCGAGGATCAAAGCTTCGAGGATCTGAGAAGCCTCTATGCCGAGAAGCTCGCGCGGGTGCAGGGCATGATCGCCGAGAAGCCTGACGCGGAACGCCCCGTGCTGGAAAAACGCCTTATCGAGATCCAGACGCAGGTCCAGCACATGCAGCCCTTGGGGCTGCGATCATCCACGCTGTCAGAGACCCCCTCGGAGGGCGGGATCTATTCCGAAGCCAATATTGACGCCAGCCAGCGCGAGCGACTGGCCGAGCCCGACCTGAGATCGCGCATTGACGTAGCACTACGGGGCACCGGGATCAGCACATCGGAAGTGGTGGCCCGGATCGAGACGGGCGCCTCGAATGCAGCGCTCGAGCATCAATGGATCGCCAATGATCTCTCCAAAGTGGCCGAAGCGCGGGATCTCAACCTCGAGCGCCGCGCCGATCTGGAACAGGCGCGCGACATTCTCAACGATGTGCATGTCACGCTCGGCACGCTCTTGGAACGGGAGAACGTGCTGCGCCGGGATGGCGTCATGGAAGCGGAACCGGTCAGCGAGCGGTTCCATTATCACCGGGACGCGGTGCGGGCGATGGAAGGGACAATCCGTCAGGAGATGCGCGCAGACGGCCTGACAGCGCAGCAGATCGAGGACCGGGATTGGGAGGTTGTCTCACGTGCGGAACGCCGGATCGAGACGGAGCAGCGCGCGTATCTCGAAGCACACCCGGACCTGCTCGCACGCCCCGGCGATGTGATCGACCGGTCTGAACCCTACAGGGAGACCATCACCGATGCGGCCCGCGCCAGCGAGATCACCCGCGAGGTCGACCGGATCATGGAGGGACGCGACGTCCGCACGCCCGTTGCATATGCTGTCACGGATGACTTGCGCGCGCGCTATCCGGACATGCCGTCCCATCTCGCCCGTGGGCTCGGCGCGACCTATGCGGCCGTCGTCGAGATACGCGACACGGAGGTCATCAATCAGGTCCGCCGCGAAACCGAGATGCGCGAGGGGCTTGGGGTTGGCACGCGCGACGCACTCCTCGCAGCCCGCGGTGAAACTGCGCCGCAGTCTGACCGTACCGACCGCCTCGCAGACGAGATTGCGCGTGTTCTGGACCATGAGCGGGCGGGGGAGTTGTCCGCGCCTTTCGAGACCGAGGCGGAGCGGGACGCTTTCCGAACCGAGATCGCGCGGGTGCTGGATGACCGTCAACTTGAGCGGCTCACATCCGGCGATGCCGATGCGCTGGACAAGGTTCTCGAGGACCGCCTCGACCGGCTCTATGTCGCCAAGGTCTACCTGCAATCCGATGCCGCGACGGCCAACACGGAGGCCCTGCGCCAGGTGGTCGATGATCTTGCCGACACCGAATATGAAAAACACCGCGCCACAGACGTGGATGGCGAGACCGAGCGGGGACAGGTCCATTGAGCGCGCCCATGGGAAAGGCGCGGATCGCAACCGGCGTCTTGCTGGTGACGCTGGTGACCGGGGCCATGGGCTATACCATCGCCTCGGCGGTGCTGACCTACCAAGATCTCGGCTTCGGGGCCGAGATCGATTTTGCCTTTATTGCGCAGAACTATCTGGCGATCCTCGATCACCGCCCGGAGGACGCGCAACTTATTCACCTGATCATCGGCAGCTTCGCCGCCGCCGGCCTGATGCTGAGCCTCGCCCTCTCGGGGTCCGCCCTGACACGGTTTGGCCAGACCCATTGGCAAAGTGCGCGCGAGATGAAGGCCAATGGCTTCTTCGGGGCGCCCGGGACCGGGTTCATCCTCGGCAAGCTGGGGGCGCCGGGCTCCCGCGCCAATTACATTTGCTCCAAGGTTTTTCCGCATGCGCTGATCGTGGCGCCCACGGGCCGCGGCAAGACCACGGGCTTCGTCATTCCGAACCTGCTGACCTGGCAAGGCTCCGCCGTGACGCTCGATGTGAAGGGCGAGTGTTTCGAGGCCACGGCCCGGCATCGCGCCGCCCAAGGCGACAAGGTCTATCGCTTTGCCCCCACCGATTGGGAGGGCAAGCGCACGCATCGTTACAACCCGCTCCTGCGCATCTTTGAGCTGAAAGATCCCGCGCGCCAGCAGATGGAACTGCAGCTCCTGGCGACGCTGTTCCTGCAGAGCGACAATGACCGGGTCCAGGGCCTCCTCAAGGGCGGGATCGATCTCTTCGTGGCGGCAGGCCTGTTGGCCTTCCAGCGCAAGCGCCCGACCTTGGGCGAGATCTACCGCATCGCGGCCTCGGGCGGGAACAAGCAGAAGGAGTATTTCGCGCGGGGCCATGAGGTCGACAACAGGGCGGCCAAGCTGATCTTCACGCGGCTGGCCTCGACCAACAATGACACGCTGACCTCCTATGTCTCGCTCCTGATGACCTCGGGGCTCGACCAATGGCAGAACCCGGCCATCGATGAGGCGACGGCGGTGTCGGACTTTGATTTCCGGACGATCCGCAAGAAGCCCTTTTCGGTCTATCTCGTCGTCCAGCCGCTGATGGTGAAGCCGCTGGCGCCGCTGATCCGGCTCTTCTTCTCCGATCTCCTCTCCGCCATGCAGGAAAAGGATCCTGGCCCCGACGAGCCCTGGCCCGTGATGATCATGCTCGACGAGTTCAATCGCCTCGGCAAGATGCCCATCGTGGTCGAGAGCATCGAGACCCTGCGGACCTATCGTGGTCACCTGGCCGTGGTCACCCAAACCATCCCCGCCCTCGATGAAATTTACGGCGAAAACACCCGCCGCGCTCTGCAGGGCAACGCGGGCGTGAAGCTCTATCTGACGCCCTCCGATGAAAAGACAGTTGAGGAGTTGAGCAAGGCGGTCGGCAAGACCACGAAGACCGTCATCACGCGCTCCCAGTCCATCGGCAAGAACCCCTTTGAAGGGCGCAGCCAGTCGACCCGGACCGAAGAAAGCTCCTTGCTCCCTGAAGACGAGGCGCGCCGCCTGCCGCTCGACGAGATCGTCATGGTCATCGACGCGCAAATGCCGGTCCGGGCCAAACGGATCCAATATTTTGACGATCGGTTGTTCAAGGCAATCCACGGGGCGCAGACGGGGGAGTTGCCGTTTCCGGAGCCTGGGGGAGGGGGGCCGCAGGGAACGCTGCCGCTGAGCGTGCGCGCCATGCCGATGACGCCGCCGTCGGATGGGCCAGGGGGAACAGAAGCCGACGTCGAGGCCGCACGCCAGGCTGCTGATGGCCAATCGTCAGGGCAAACTGATGTCGCCCCAAAGAAGACTGCGCCTGTCGTTCAAGCCGTTATCGCTGAGGAACAGCGACAGATGGAAATGGATTTTGGGGGCCAAGTTGCAGATGCCGAGACCGTGGGCGTGGATGATGAGGCGCAGATGCGCTCTGCTGTCGATGGATTGGATGAAATGGAAGCGATGCTGCAGGAGGGGGATAGCGATAAGCTGGTTGCTCGATAGTCTAACGAGGATGGTATGTCTGTTGAACAGGGCCGGAAGCGGAAGTTCGCGGTGCCTTGCGCCAATGTGTGAAATCAGCAAGTGTGCCATACGGTGGTTTCCGGATCAGAGGTCGCTACCGGCCAATTGGATAATCTGACTGGGCGGGAGAACTATGGTCGAAAAAGAAACTGATAAGTTCTCAGCAGGCGAGCAGGGCCTTGGATATATTTACCAAAGTCGCCTTGCGTTGCTTCGACTGCTTCAGCTTCCGGAAGATGCGGCAGTCTTCATTGAAAAAGACGACGATCTCGATTTCATTGACACCGAAGGCGGTAAGTCCTTAGCTTCGCTAAAGCACAAGGCGATTGGCGATAAACTGACAGACCTGTCGACTGATTTCTGGAAATCAGTCAACATTTGGCTGGTGCGATACAAGCGGGATGGCCTTGCTGCATCAAATCTGCAGTTCTTCCTTTTTACCACCGGCACCGTGTCAACTGATTCATTTCTTGCTCGCTTCCTCCCGGAACAGGCCACCTCTTCCAGTAATGAAGCAACACTGGCCGAACTGGCCACCGCCGCGCTATCTAGATCAAAGTCAAAACTCATCACTCCGATTGCAGCTGCGTTTAACGAATTAAGCGATTCAGCGAAGCAAGACTTTCTCGAGCGCATCCTGATCCTCGATGGGAATCCGCGCATCAGTGACATCCCGGCCATCATCCGGGAAAAGCACATGCGAAGCATAAGACGCGAACACCGCCAGTTCGTCTTAGAACGGCTGGAAGGTTGGTGGACCGATGCTGTGATCAAGCAGTTGACTGGCGTCAGGCCAGAAGGCATTTTCGGCCACGAAGTCTCGGATAAGCTTTCCAATATCACCGAGGAATACAAAACAGATAATCTGCCAATCACCTTCCGCGGGAAGGTGCCCGCCACCGAGATTGACACCGATGCCGATCCGCGCCTTTTCGTTAAACAAATGTACGAGATAGGCATCTCTTCCAACCGTATCAGGAGTGCGATCCTAGATTACTACAGAGCGTTCGAGCAGCGATCGGCTTGGGCGCGCGAAAACCTAATCGTGTCGGGAGAGATTGAGGAATACGAGGACCGTCTCGCAGAGGAATGGAGCCGCTACAGGGATGTGGTTTTCGAGAAGCTCACGGACGACAGCGCCGAGGATGCGTTGCGCGAAGCCGGAGCCACTCTCTACAACTGGGCAGAATTTGAAACCGGGAAGATCGAGTCCCTTCGAATTCGCGCGCGCGTGACGGAACCCTATGTCGTCCGAGGCAGCTTTCATATTCTCGCGGATACCACGCCTGAACCTAGAGTTTATTGGCACCCACGGTTTATTGAACGAGTATGCAAAGTGTTGGGGGTGGCCTCATGAAACGATGGGACCAACGCCCGTTCGAGATTCGTAATCTATTCAACCCGGCATTTTGCGGCTTGGTCTTGTTCCGCTCGTTGAACGGATATGAAGACATAGATGAGCGAGGCATGCCTTTTTCACTATCATTACTCGTTCTGCCGCTCTGCTTACACAAGGACTCGCGCCAGGTAATTGTCAGTAATCCACGCAGCTACCTGCTTAAGACGACGGAGAATAACCAGCAACTGATGGTGGGCTTCGGCGATCGAGTCTCAGAGATGTTACCCTATGCTTTCGAGGGATTTGGTCTCCTTATGGAAAGGGGCTGTATCACAGTCTCAGATAGCGGCCGCATCCAAACCGTGCCCAAGAAGGTGCGCAAGACCGTTACTGGAACGGATGAAACTGTTGATTGCCACAAAGTCGCGCGGATAGTTGGTAGAGAATTTGCTCGCATTGCAGACCGGTCAACAATTTATGCAACATTCGGAATTCGCCCATGAAGATTCGATCCATTCACATTTATAGCCCTAACGGCCAACGCCGCGACCTGCAATTCAAGGTTGACGGGCTTAACGTCATTACCGGCCGCTCTTCTACTGGCAAGTCCGCACTCTCAGAGATTATCGAATACTGTATGGGACGATCTACTTTTAACGTTCCAGAAGGAATAATCCGCGACAAGGTGGCATGGTTCGCTGTGATCTACCAATTTGAAAAAGAGCAGGTTTTGGTTGCGAAGCCAACACCGTCTCGAGGTGGTGCGAGTTGCAGCACTGCAATGCTGCGTAGGGGCAACCAGTTGCCAATTCCTGTGTTCGAAGATCTGTCGATCAACACTGACGACGATAGTATCGTCGAACTCCTGTCGCGGCTGCTTGGAATTCCAGAAAATCGCACCGAAGTTGCGAGTGAACACAGCCGCGCCAGCTACGACGCCAACGTAAAGCACACGTTTTACTACCTGTTTCAAAAGCAAGGACTGATCGCTAACAAGGACCAACTTTTCTACCGCCAGAACGAACAATTCCAGCCGCAGGCAATACGCGATACCCTGCCAATTCTGCTTGGCGTCTCCTCTCACGACCGCTTCGAATGGGAGTCAAAGCTACGGATTGCGAAACGGGATCTGAGAATTAGCAACAAAAAGCTAGAGCAGGCGCGCAATGCAGTCGACACGTCGCACGAGCAGGCAATCGGTCTGCACTCGGAAGCGACGGCGGTTGGGGTGATCGGAAGCGCCGATGAAAATCAAAATGCAGAAGCAATCATTGAAGCATTGAGATCTGTGCTTTCTTGGAAACCTGAAAAGGTGCCTGACGACGACGGTAGCCGGATTTCCCTGTTGGAAGAAGAGTTGGCTCAACTGCGTCAAGACCGGCGAGACACTCAGGCAAGAATTGATTCGGCGCGTCAGTTCGCCAAGAGGGCGGGCGGCTACGAAAACGAGGCCGCTGAACAAATAGATCGTCTCACTTCGATCAAGGCACTGCCAAACAATCCCGATAGCGGCGAATGGCAATGGCCATTCAGCGAACGGAACCTAGCACTCGACTCCCCGCTTGCTGCCGTCCTGCTAAACGAGCTTGAAACGCTAGATAAGGAATTACGTGTTGCCACCGGCCAGCGCCCCAAGCTCGAAGCCTACTTGGCTGAATTGACTGCTCAGGCGGACGACATCGCAGCAGAAGTCAGACAGAAAGAAACTGAGCTGTCCGCTGCGATCGCAGCTAATGAGATCATTGCCCAAATGGGAAGTCGCAACAATGCTGCCGCGCGCGTCGTAGGCCGTATCAGCCACTTCTTGGAAACGCTCCCTCCGAACGAAGAACTTGCCAGACTTGAATTGGAGAATCGCCGTCTTATCAACAGGGTGACGCAACTGGAGGAGGAAATCGGCACCGACGATAGCGACGAGCGCCTAGCCTCAATTCTCAACAACATCTCTGCGCAAGTCACGCGGTTCATCCGGAAATTTGAGGCAGAATTCCAAGACTTCCCGGCGCGGCTCAACCTACCACAGTTGACGATCATCTTCGATCGGCCTGAGCGTCCGGTCCCTATGAGTCGCACAGGAGGCGGCGAAAACCATCTAGCCTATCACCTTTCTGCATTACTCGCGCTGCACCTATTCGCTGCGCAAAATAATCGCCCAATCCCGCGCTTCCTGTTGATCGATCAGCCAACCCAAGTCTACTTCCCGTCTGAGAAAATCTACAAGGAGGCCGACGGCTCTTTCCAGAAAACAGAGGCTGATGCGGATCTAAACGCGGTTCGTCGATTGTTCGAGCTGCTGTTGAAATATACGCAGGATGACGTACCCGGCTTTCAGCTGATCGTCACCGAGCACGCCAACCTCCGTGATCAGTGGTTTCAGGACGCGTTGGTCGAAGAACCGTGGACCAAACCCCCAGCGTTGGTTCCTGAGGAGTGGCCAAACCTCGACGGGGTTTAAGGTCGAAATTGTTTGTGAGGGCTCTAAACACGGAAAAACATTGAAAGTCAGACGTTCGAAGAACTGGTCGCGAGTGACCGCCATAGGCCGTCACCGTCGCCCAAGCCGTCCCAGTCTCGCCAGCTGCGCCAGCATTTTTGACCCAGAGTCTGCGGACCCTGTGCCGCCTGCGGAACTCGTCTGCCCCATGCCTTGCCTCACGGGAAACTGCTGCACGCCAAAGAACTGCCGCGCCCTGAGGGCTGCGTATTCTGCGCCGCTTGCACCGCCGATCAGATAGCGGTTGTAGGCTTGCTGGCTGCCCATCGCTGCGCGAGCGAAGCTGTAGCCGCCGCCGAGACCTCCGGAGAGGGCGGGCATCATGATGTTGCCGGAGATCGCGCGGACGATAAAGGGTGTTGCGATTATGAACCCTTTGGCCATGAGCACCATCATGAAGAAGGGGATGAGCGCGCCGATATTGGAGGCCCCTTCCGGGTCGCCAAGCTCACCGATCAAGGCTGATGAAACCCCAGTGATCGTGGCGAACACGCCGGCCACGACGATGGGGTAGAGCGCAAAGGAAACCAGCGCGGATAACCAGCGAGCGAAATAATCCTTGGTGACCTCGAAGAGGGTCAGGAAAATCATCACCGGGGCGATCCCGATCAGAAGCGCGATCATCAGTCGGGAGGCCACGAGGATGAAGGCGGCCAGTCCGCCGAGGATCGAGAGCAGAAGAACACCGACGATGTCGAGCATGGCGCCGGCCATCCAGTTCAGCTCGGATCCGGCAGCGTTCAGATAGTCGCCCAGTTCCGCGATCAGCCGGTCGAACTCTTCTGCGAACGTGCCGGAGGGTCCGGGGCTGCCGCCCCCGACCGAAGCGACAAGCGCGCCCGCGATACTGTCAATCCCATAGAGAATGGCAGACGAGAAGGCGTTGAACTGCATCCAATTGGTCGCGAATATCCCGATAAGCCCGATCTTGACCGCGAGCCAGAAGGCTGTGTGCCCATCCATGGCCCGATATTGATAGATCATGTTGATGCCAACGAGGATCACCACCAGCGTTGTCCCCAAAACGAGGAGCGTGCCGACTGTTGCCGCAACCGCACCAAACTGGGTCTCAGCGGCGGTGTCGAGATAGGCTTGGGAGGTTTCAACGAAATAGGTGACGACGCTCATCGCGGGGCTTCCTTACCAATTGCCCGCGACGTCGCAGATGGTCTGGGCTTCCGGACGGGCGGCGTTGGCGCGGCGGTTGTAGGCGTCCGAGGCTTGCAGCATTTCCCATCGTTCGTCGCTCGCGTGGCGCTCACGAAACACCGCTTCGGCTGCGTCCCAAGAGGGGAACCGGGTCGCGCAGTCGCAGTTGCCGATCTCGACGACCCGCTCGAGATTCTGGGCGCGATAGATGTCCTGAACCAGAACCCGCTGATAGGCTTGGCGCAGGGGGATCTCCTGCATCCACAAGGGTTCAGCGGGCCGGTCCGGACAGACGTCAAAGCTGCGATCGAGGGTCGGCACGAGATCGCGCTCAGCGAAGGCGGGTGCCAACGTCAGGCCCAAGACCAGCGCAGTCAATACGAGGGTACAGCCCGCCTGCCTCATGCCGTGGCTCCGGCGGGTGTGGTCTCACGCTTCAGGAAGACCGTGTGTCCCACATTGGCGAATTCCGAGGAGCTGATCGACACCACCTCCCAGCCTTCCGCACCTTTGGCATTCAGGCTGGCCTGCATGTCGGCAAGGCTGGTTTTTCGGGTCATGGGAAAGGACAGGATATCGTATTCAAAGGTCTTCATGGGGAAATTCCAATCTCAGTTGCGCCGGGGAGGTAGAATTCGGTGATGCCGCGTTTGCCGTCATGGCGACCGGCCTGGATGATCACGTCGATGGAATTCTCGATGTACTGGATCATGTCGGCATAGGTCATCGGGATCTCGGTCTTTAGTGCTGCGATCGCGAGGCGCTGCACGGCAAGTTGGGGGGTTTCGGCATGCAGCGTGGTCATCGAGCCGCCATGGCCGGTGTTGATGGCTTCCAGAAAGGTCATGGCCTCCTTGCCGCGCACCTCGCCCAGGATGATCCGGTCGGGGCGCATGCGCAGCGTGGCGGTGAGAAGCACATCGGCGGTCTGGAATTCTGCGTCGCGATTGGCGATGAGGGTCACGGCATTTGGCTGGGGCGGCAGAAGCTCGGCGGCTTCTTCGATGGTCACGATGCGTTCCTCGGCCGGTACGTGAGAGAGTATCTTGCGCGCGGCTACGGTCTTGCCGGTGGAGGTGCCACCCGAGACGATCATATTGAGTTTGTTCTCGACGCAGAAGGCCAGCGCATCATCGATCAAACCCGCGGCCACCACTGCGCGCAAGGCGCGCTTTTTTTCGAGGCGCAGTTCCTCGAGTTTGCGTTCTTTGCCATAGAGGAAATCGAGCGCGATCCCATCGAGTGGCAGGCTTGAGAAGAACCGCAGGCTGATCGACATGGCCGAGAGCACGGCGGGCGGGGTGATGACCTGTGCGCGGATCGGGCGTCCCTTGTAGGTGATCGAGACCGAGACGATGGGGCGGTCCTTGCTCATCGTGGTATTGGCAGAGGAGGCGATCTGGTTGCCGAGGTCCCTGACCTGAACGCCCGTCAGCCTTTGATCCAGCGCGCGCATGAAGTGATCGCCCTGGAATTCTCCCCAGCAGGTCCCGTCGGGGTTGATGCAGATCTCGATGACATCGTCGCGGGCGGCGGCGTCGATCCGGTCAAGCGAGGTTTCGAGATAGCTCAGCGACATGGGCTCAGAATATCTCCAGATCGCGGTCGACCATGACCGTGACGCGGGCGCCCTGGTCGACATAGATGACGGGGCCGATGGAGAGGTAATCGCCGATGACGCTGTCCGTCGCATCTGCCAGATCATCGCCAACGTCTTCGAGAACGTCGGCGGCAGTTTCATCCTGGACCTCGGAGGCGGCGGCACTTGGTGCCGCGGAAATCAGCGAGATCAGGGCGGCCGACCCGAAACGCTCGGCAAAGTGCGTGTCCACAAAGCCGGTAACACCCGAACGGCCAAGTTCATCGCCCCCGAAAGAGCTGATCTGGACGGTCTGGCCCGCGGGCAGGATGATCCGGTCCCAGGCGATCGTGACGCGGCGCTGCGCGATATCGACCCCCGAACGATAGCGCCCAATCAGGCGGGACCCGCGCGGGATCAGAAGGCGGGAGCCATCGAAGCTGTATACATCTTCTGAGACGACGGCCCGGGTCTGGCCGGGCAGGGAACTGTCGAGGGCGGTTTCCATGATGGCCTGGATCATCGTGCCCTGAATGATGGTGTTGGACGGATTGGCGATGACCTCGGCTTGCGTCATAGAAGTGGGCAGCGCGCCGTTCAGCACAAAATCCGTCACTTCCCCAAAGGTCCGCTCGGTCAGCGCGGTTTCATTTGCGCCTGAGGTGCCGCCAAAGGCGATGGTGGGCGAGGTGATGCGGCGCTCCTGAAACGCACGTTCTTCGGCCGCGCGACGCTCGAGTTCCGCGAGCCGTCTTGCTTCCTCTTCGCGGCGCAGTCGCTCCTCTTCCCGCGCCCGCAACTCGTCCTCAGATGGCCCCAGAGGCGCGGGGGCAGGGCGGTTGGCCTCGAGCTGCGCGAGTTCGAGGTCCATGCGGAGTTGTTCCAGCTCGCGATCGCGCGCCGTGAGCTCGTCTCGGAACTGCTGCTGCGCGGCTTCTGACGCCGCTTGTAGCGCCGCGATCTGGGCGGTCAGCGCATCGATGGCTTCGGCGGCAGCCGTGTCTTCCTCGACGACGGGTTCGGGCGCGTTGCGCAACTCCTCGATCTGGGCCTGAAGGGCGGCGAGCTGCGCCAGAAGCTCGGCATTGGGCTCGACGGGCTCGGGCGCGACCAGAACCACTTCGGGCTCGGGTGGAGGGAGGGTTTCGATGGCACCAAACCCGTCGCCTTCGTTTTGGAACACGTCCGGCGTGGCCGTAGGCAGGGCTTCTTCTTCCTCGGGTTGGGACATCAGATAGAGCAGTGAACCACCCGCCCCGATCGCGAGGACAACGACCAAAGCGAGCAGCGGTGAGCGCCGTGGGGCAGGGCGCGACCCGGAGCCTTTGCCTTGCTCAAGGGCGGCAAGGCGCTTTTCGAGGTCAGCGTTTCCGGCGTCGCTCATGATCGCACCCCCGTAGGTGGTGTGGCTTCGATGCAGACCACCTCGTCACCGATCCGTAGAACCCATTGCCCGTTCACCCCGGAAACCCGGATCACGCCGTCCTCGGTGGTCTGCGTGTTGACCGTCCGCTCACGGCCATTGGCGTAACGGAAGATCGCGGGCACCGGCGCGTTCCGCGGGAACTCGAAATACGTGAACGTCCCGTCATCCCAGACGCGGGTCGGGGTGAACTCGGTCCGTGCGCTGGCACCGTAGTTGTAGTTCGGCGCTTGGGCCGCGATGGCCCGGGTCGGGCGCGCATCGTCCTCCGGATAGCGGAACTGCACCACGTAGAAGGTCGGGCTGCGGACCTCCTGGACGTTGAAATAGTAGCTTCGCCTGTTCGTGTAGACGGTCACGTTGGTATGGACACCGCGCGCGACGGGCTTGATCGCGAAGGCTTGCCCGCCCGGCACGCCATCGATCTCGAAGCCCTCTGTGTCCCCTGCGATGATCGAGCGGATGCTCTCACCTTCCCCGAACTCGACCGTGGTCACATGGGTGAGCGACACACTGAGGCGGTAGACCTGACCTTCCTGGTAGGTGGCCAACCGCACGCGGTTGTCATTGGGACCGCCGCGCGGGATGGCTTCCGCGAAGGCGAGGCCGGGCAATAGGGCAATCAGCAATAAGAAAAGTCGAACTGGGAACAAATTCAATTCTCCAATCTGTCGGAGCGGATGGAATATTCGAGCACGGTGAAGCCGAAGGGATTGGTCCAGACCTCATCGATGGAGCGGCGGGTCTCGGGGCGGAACTCGAAGAGAAGCGTGGCGGTGAAAAGCCCGGTCTGAACGCCATTGATGGAGGTCAGGCGCTTGCGCAGGCGCACGGTGGCGCGGTTGTTGCCGATGCGATTGATGCTGAGGATCTCCACATCGAGCCGGGCATTCGGGCCATAGACCGTGGGCGGGTAGTTCTCGTTGGCGCTGTTCCAGATCTGGCGCAGCCCGCTCTCGGCAGCTCCGTCCGAGCGGCGCAGGACGTTGCGGATGCGCAGATCGTTGTCGAGCTGGTTATAGACCTCCCGGTCGGTCACATAGCGGAAGACCTCCGCCTCGATGACCGCCTGGTTGGCTGTGACCGAAGTTGCGCCCACCGAAGCCTCGGGCAGGGCAAAGCCAGTGGCGGGATCATAGGGCACAACCACAGGCGGCGGGTCGACATCGAGGATCGCAACAGCTGCCGCACTCAGGCATCCGAGAATGCCGAAGATAAGCCCGATGAGCCCAAGGCGCTGCCAGAGCCGCTCCCGTCGAAGCGCCCCGTAAACCAGTTCCTCTTCGATGATCTCTTGTTCACTCGCCACGCGTCACACCCTCAACTCAATCCGCACGCAACTCGGGCAAGGTGAAATCCATGAAGCGCTGTTCTTCGGCGATTGTGGCGGCATCAATCACGCCGCCTGTGCCGTCACCCACGGTTTGCACGGCCTCAAGCTGCCACATGGCGACGAGGGCAATTGCCAGCTCCGCCGTCACCCGCGTGTTGAGGTCGATACTTTCCTTCAGTTCGTCCATGTCATCGATCAGCCCGACCAGCCGGTCGACGCGTTCCAGCGATTGGCCCGCGCCCTCGTAGCTGTTCTGGGCAGCGGCCGAGACGAGGGCGCCAGTCGTGGCTTGCGTGGCTACGCGATTGGCCCCGGGATTGCCGCTGGTGGCCAATTCCGAGAGCGTGTCTTCATCGAAGCCGAGATCGGCCAGCACCCGGTCCATCTGGGTTTCGATTTCGCCTGCGCCGGAGCCCGAGAGGCCCGAGAAATCCCCAGTCTTGATCGCCTCAATCGTGGCGAGGATGTCCCCGAACTCTTGGTCGAGCAGACCGTTCAACTCGTCTTCCATTTCCGTCCGGATGATTTCGGGAAGCTCGGCAAGTCGGGTGAGCGCTTCATAGGTTCTTTGCAGCTCCGCGAGTTGATCCGTGAGTGTGGCAAGCTGTTCGCGGAGCTGCGTCAGCTGCTCATTCTGCAGGATCTCGTCCTCGATCATCTGCCGGAGCTGCTGGATGTTTTGTGCGATGTTCTGGGTATCGACGACGGGCACGCCTTGCGCCAGGGCGGGGGACGGGGTGCCGAGATGCAGGCCAAACCCAAGTGTCGTGGCCAAGGCCGTTCTCATGAGCAAATGTCCCATCATTCAATCTCCCTGATCGTGAATTCCATGAACGCGCCCTCGGCCATGCGGGCGCTGGCTTGGGCCAGCTCGTCGGCGGAGAGAACGCGGGTGCGCGCCGCCTGTAGCCGGATGCGGGCTGCCACGAGACGCACGAGTTCGGCGCGGGCATAAGTGTTGAGCGCCATGCTCTCTTGCACGTCCTCAGTCTCGGAAATCCGCGTGACGATGTCGGAAATGCGCAGCGCGGCCTGGCGGATCGCGGCGGGCGAGTTGCTGCCATAAAAGGCCGCGCCATGACCCGTGAGCGAGAGATTGGCATTGGCCAATAACACCGGATCGATCGTGCCGAGCGCGTCGATCCCGCCGATACGGCTCAGATAGAGATTGTAGCGTTCAGGGATGACCTGGACGTAGTGCTGGGTCTCGCGGAAGGGTGGGACGCCGCCATACTCGAAAACCCGGCCGGGTCCGGCGTTATAGGCCGCGAGGGCGTTGATGATGTTGCCATCGAATGTGTTGAGCTGGGTCGCGAGATAGCGCGCGCCGCCATGCACCTGCAGATAGGGGCTGTCGTAATATTCCGGGTTGATGCCGAGATCGCTGGCGGTGCCAGGCATGATCTGGGTGAGGCCATAAGCGCCAACGGGAGACCGTGCCCCAATCGTAAACCGGCTTTCCTGCCAGATGAGGGCTTGCAGCAACGCGCGCCATTGGACGGGGGAGAGCCCTGCGCGTCCAACACCCGCAAAGCCGCTGGTCTCGTGGGCAACGCGGATGATGAGCTGCTCGATGTTTTCCGCAGCATCCCCGAACATCTGCGCACCGCCGGGATTGGGGTCGATCTCGCCCGTGCCATAGACGGCTTCCACGGCGCGGTCGGGATCGCCGCTGCCGCTTTCCAGTCCCGAGACCATAGCCGGCAAGCCCTGACCGCCGAAGCTGGTCTGGGCATCGAGGATGCGTCGGAGGGTTTCCAGCTGCTCCCGTTCGATCTCGGCGATGAGTTCGCGCACTGCAAGTTTGTCGGCTTGAACAGCCAAGTCTGCCTCGCGATCGCCGGTCTCGACGATGTCACGCGCTGTCAGCCCACTGTCATTGGTCGGCACGCCTTGAGACAAGGCGAGACCGGGCAGCAGGCAAAACGCGAGGATATGAGGCAGGCTAGACTTCAACGTCGCCCTCCGGCGCGCCGAGCGGTGCGAAGTGGCAATCCTGGGCTGTCGCTGCCGTCGAGGCGAGAAAGGAAAAGCAATTGGCCTGCGGCTCCCGATACTGGGTGCAGGAGGCCAGCGCGCCGAGCGCAGCCAAAGCGATAAGAATACGGATCATGAAAGCCTCCAAAAATCTGGGCGGTCGCGGTAATCGGTGCCGACAAGCGCTTCGCCCTTTTCCATGCCGCCAAGGATCGTGAGATTGGGCCCAAGGGCGCTCAGATCGGCATCGACGACGATGGAGCCCTGGTCGTCACGGATGAGGGCGAGACGGCTGTCGCTGCCGGTGTTGAGAAGCACGTCCAGCTCCTTCTCATAGAGGTTCAGCATCGCGTAATCGGCGGCATGGGCGCGGATGTTCGGGAGCAGGATTTGCGTGGGCACGGCCTCGACGATGGTCTTGCCGGTCCGCGTGCGCTCCAATTGGCTCGCGTATTGCGTCATCATCACCGCGACGGTGTTCTGCTTGCGCGCGGTGACCAGCCAGTTCGAGAGCCGCTCGGCGAAATACGCGTTGTCGAGCGCCTTCCAGGCCTCGTCGATCACGATGATGGTGGGGCGGCGATCCTCGATCTCGCGTTCGACCCGGCGGAAGAGATAGGAGAGGACCGCCATCCGCTCCTTGTCGGCCTCGCTGTCGAGAATGCCGGTCAGATCGAAGCCCACGACATCGCCCTTGAGCGAGAATGTGTCCTCGAGGCTCTGCCCGAAGATCCAGCCATAGCGGCCGTCTTCGGTCCACTCGAGCAGGCGCTGGTGCAGATCGCCGCCGTCATCGGTGGACACAAAAAGCGATGCGAAATCCCGCCAGTTCCGCAGGGCCGGATTGGAAGCCTGCGCGTTCTGGCGCACCACTTCCTGAATGCGATTGGTCTGCGCCGGGGTCAGCGGCTTGTCAGCGCGGTAGAGCAGGGTGGCAAGCCAGTCAGAGAGCCAGGCGGTGCCGCGCGCATCGGTCTCTGTCCAGAGCGGGTTGAGACCCGTGGGCTGGCCGGCGTTCAGAGACGCGTAGCGCCCGCCATTGGCGCGGACCGCCATCTCCATACCAAGACGGTAATCGAAGACGAAGATCCGCGCCCCTGCTCGACGGGCTTGGGTCATCAGGAAGGCGGACAGCACCGATTTGCCCGACCCGGGTCGTCCCATGATCAGGGTATGGCCGCTGGTCGGTTCTTTGTCGGGCGAGCCTTGCTCGTGATAGGAAAACCGGTAGGCGCTCTGCTCCGGCGTGGGCAAATATGTGACGACCCGGCCCCAGGGGGTAAGTGCTGCAGGTTTGCCGAGCTGTGTCCGGTGGAAGGCCGCAAAATCCGCGAAGTTGCGGTTGGTGACGGCGCTGGCGCGGACGCGCTTGGGCTGGTTGCCGGGATGCTGGCTGAGGTAATGCGCCTTGGCGGCGACCCGTTCGCCGATCATCTTCACGCCTTCGGTTGCGGCGGCGTTCACGATCTCCGCGCTGAGGGTCTGCAGCTCTTCGAGCGTGTCGCAAAAGAGCGTCACGACCATGTGATGCTCGCCGAAGCTTTGGCGCTTGGCCTCTAGATCGTCGGCCGCGATGTCGAGGGCTTCCAGAAGGGAGAGGGCCGCATCCTGGCTGGCCTGCATCTGGCGCTTTTGCCGCTTGATGCGGCCCGCCATGAGGTTCGAATTGATCGGCGTGAAGGAATGCGTCACGATCATGTCGACCGGCAGGTTCAGCATGTCGAACATGGTGCAAGAGGTGCCTTCGGAATATTCCCCGATGGTGAAGCTCTTGCCGTAGCGGTGGCCCACGACGCCTTCAGAGAGCTCGAAATGGTCGCCGTGAAACGTCACGCGGGTATTGGCGACGTTGAAGGACAGAAAGCCGTAGGTGTTGGCCGGGTAGAGCGGCAGCTCGGTGCCCGTGTTGAGCGCGCCCAAAAATCCCACCAACTCTCCCGATCCGGCTGACAGCAGGCGCGGCTTGAGCTCGGTAAGCCCCGAGAGGAAGACGTTCACGGCCTCACCGAGGCGCTGCAGGCGTTTGCGGGTCTCCTCCTTCAGTCGGTCCGGCGCGCTGCGGCTGAGAAACGGCAGGAGGCTTTTGGGCGGCGGGCGGTGAATGACGGTGAGTGTCAGTGTTTTGTCGCGGAGCCCGCTGGTTGCGAGCTTGGCGCGCCAGCGCCGGTCCACCTCGCCCGCGAAGCTGTCCTCACGGATCGGGTCGAGATCAGGTTTGATGGCCTTGGAGACCTTGTGGACGTAATAGCTGAATTCCGGCCCAAGTTGCGCGACGATGCGGGCAAAAAGCGCCGTCACCTTGTCGAGATAGGCATCGTCCGTCGTGTAGCTGTTGATCCCCTCGAGCCTGATGCAGCGGAAGAGTTCGTTCACTCGTGTCCGCACGGTCTGGTCGTCGACGAGGCTCACATAGGGCAGCATATGCGCGAGGCGGGTCTCGCGCGCATACCAGTCCGGCGTCATTGTGTGGGCATCGAGCGCAGCATCACGGGCGTCATCACGGGGCATAGCTGTCCCCGCCATGGATGGAGCGGTTCCGCGTGGGCGGTGTCTCCTGCAGGGCTGTCATCATCACGTCGATGAAACGCGGGTCCCAATCCGCGGCCTTCCACAGCACCGGATAGAGCAGGGCGGCGACACCCAGCACCGCGATGTGCTGGACCCAGACGAACAAGAGCACCGAGCCAAAGAGCCAGACCATCGCGTACATGATGGGCAGGCCCAGAAGCTTCGGCGGGCGCACGAGGCCGAGAAAGAGAGGCGAGCGCTCAGCCACCGGCAAAGACCGCGGCAACGATGGTGGGGGCGGCGGCAACACCAGCGATGCCCACTAGGACCCAGAGCGCCTGGCGCAGATCGATGATGTTGAAGAACCAGCTGAGAAAGACCCCGAGAACGGCAAGCGTCGCGATGACCACACCAAGAGGTCCGGTCAGCGCATCGACGATGCCCTGTAACAGGCTCTGGATCGGGGAGAGATCAATGCTTTGGGCGAGGGCGGGTTCGGCAATCAGCAGGAATAGCGCCAGCGAGGCGACAAAGAGGTTTGAAATCTGTTTCATGAATTTGATCCTTCCAATCGGGCCACGACGGCCATGACGCGGGCCACGTGGTTCTGGGTTTCTCTGTAAGGGGGAATGCCGCCGTATTGGCGCACGGCGTCCGGCCCCGCGTTGTAGGCCGCCAGCGCCAGGCGCGGATCGCCGAACGTCTCCAGCATCATCGCAAGGTATCGGGCGGACCCATCGAGGTTCTGCAGCGGATCACGCGGATCGACACCGAGATCGCGCGCCGTCGCGGGCATCAACTGCCCAAGACCAATGGCGCCCGCGCGGGAGATCGCTTCCTGCCGGTAGGCGCTCTCGACCTCGATATTGGCGCGGTAGAGAGCCAGCCAATCCGTCACGGAAAGCCCCGCGCGACGCAGGCCAGGATGGCCGGCATAGCGCAAGGCCGTGGTCTGAATCCCGGAGAGAACATCGGCGCGGGGCAGGGGAGTCAGGCGGGCAAGGGCCGCGACTTGGACGCCCTCTTGCTCGGCCTCTACCTCGCCGAAGATCGCGATCCCATCGGAGGCCGAACCCTGACCGATGCCGTCATTGTAGTTTCGAGCAAAGCTGCTTTGGGAGCGGGACGGGGTTAGAGAGCCGTCGCTCTCCATGACCAGGACCATCTGTGCGGAGGCAGGTGCTGCGACCAGCCAGAGACAGACGAGGTTAGGTGTCAGTGCCCTTGTCTGATGGGGCTTTGTCTGGCGGGGCGAGTTTGTGCGTACGGCTTGTCCCCGCCTCAAGCGGCAGATCGACATGCGCAAAGCCAAGGCCAATGAAGAATGACACCACGCCGGAGATCGTCTTGAACTCGCGGATCTTGATATCGTTGTAGGTCGTCCGCGTGCGGGCGGTGACGAGGAGCTTTTCCACCCCGTCATCAGAGACAACACGCATGATCCAGACCCCGTAATAGCTGGGGCCTTTCTTATGTGCCGACTCTTGGCACAGGATTTCTGCGCTATAGCCGCTTTCCACGAGTTCGCGGAACCTGGCTTCCGTAACCACATTTGGTGCTTCGATGTCCCAGTTCATGGCCCGGCTCACGCTTTCTCCAATGGCGCGACCCCAGGCATTCCCACTTGAAGCCCAGAGTTACGATAGTATATTATCAACCGCAAGATGTAATATCGTGCTTTAGCTGTAGTTTGGTTACGCAAACACTAGTCACGGCCAGTGTCCGCGATCAAGGAGATAACAGGTTTGAGAAACCCAAGGTTGACATGCCTGCTCCCATTGCAAGCTCTGGTCCTTCTGATCTGCGTTGCCGGGCCGGTTTTGGCGCAATCCTGCTTCGCCCCGGCCCGTCCTTTCCTGCCAAGCGATTCGCAGGCAGCGCGGGACTATGCGGATATCATCCGTGGCGATTTCGAAGATTACATCCAGGATATCCAGAACTACTTCCGTTGCCTCGACGGTGAACGAGCCCGTGCCTTCGAGGAAGCGAGAGAGGTCAGTGAGGACTACGGCCGATTTCTGCAATTGGTCGGGGATTGATGGGCAGCTTCGGGAGCATCAGACTTGCAGCCCGTGGAAGCCAGACGCCGATAACACCCTCAAATATCTACTTTTTAGATAACAGATTTCTTCCGCTAGCGACGTCACAAAAGGTATGTGACGCGTGGCGAAAACAATCAGAAGCAAAGGGCAATTGGCACTCTGCCAGGCGTTGGTCGACGCGCGCATCAAAGCGGGCCTCGGCCAGAAAGACTTGGCGGATAGGCTCAGATGCCATCAATCCCTTATTGCCCGTCTTGAAAGCGGTCAGCGCCGGGTCGACGTTGTCGAACTGGTCGTTTTGGCGCGTGCCATCGGCTTTGATCCGTTCCAGCTTCTGGCGATCGTTGAAGCCGCCACGGAGCCCGACCACAGGATTTGAAGTCAATGAATTGTTGAGAACACGGGAACCCATTTTCCCTGTCTGATGATCATTCCCTCCTCGAGGACCAGTTAGCCAACATCAAAGAAGCCCGGCGCGCGGTCGTAGTGAACGCTCTGCAACCCCACGCCGCAATTCGCAGCGCCACAGTGCAGGAAGTCAGTAAACAGTGAACGATGATAACGGCGAAGGCGTCGCGATCGCCAATCTGATCGGGAACGATGGGAACAGCATTGTTGGTTGGGTTTATCGCTGGAGTACAGGCGCGCATGCGGTGATGTGGGACGTCCACGGGCCCCAGCCGGTATCGGAAACCCGGCCGGATATAAGTGACGAACAGAAGCAAGAAATCGACTTCGATGCACTCATGCGGATTCGAAAAAGCGACAGTGGATAGGCTTCTTAGGCAGCCGCCAGTTCATATTGATGGAAAGGGTCTACGAGCGTACCGGTCATTGGAGCAGATGGCAGCGAAGGTCTCGAACGAGCCCGGAGTGTCAGATGCTGCGTAGCGGGCGAATGTCGGCTTCTCCCGTGGTGACCCCCAAAAGGTTCAAGACTAGTCGGGATGAAAGTCGCGTCGACTACACCCAGATTCTAGTATGACCGCAATCCAGTTGACCTTTGCCTGCAGGCCACCCCAGGATAAGATTGTGGGCAAGGAGGGCCTTTCATGCTGGTTGAATTGCCGAACGGATGTATCAATGTGGAAACGCGCGGAAGCGGCACGCCTGTCTTGGCATTGCACGGGGGCGGCCTTGATCATCGGCATATGCTGGACGCCCTCGAGCCGGTTTTTGAAGAGAGCACTGGTTGGAAGCGCGTCTACATCGACTTGCCCGGGCATGGATATTCCAAGGCAGATGCCAGGGTTCAATCTCAAGACGACGTATTCAACATGATAAGCGCGTTTATCGACCTTGTCTTCGACGGCCAGAAACTAGCAGTGATCGGCGAGTCGAGGGGCAGCTATCATGCCATGGGCTTGGCGCACGCACGTCCAGCTGATCTGCTGGGAATGATGTTGATCGTGGCAGATGGAATGCCGGGTTCTACCGTCGATTGGCGACCAACACATCAAACGCTTGTGCCCTTTTCCGAAGGGATACCGAAGCGCACCTCGCCAGAAGCGGCGGCGCGTTTCGGGCGATTGGTCGTCCAGAGCCCGGACATTCTTCAGAAGATCGAGAATATCAAACTACCGGCAGCGGCCCTTGCGGATGACGAATTGGCTACGCGGCTGAACCAGAACTTCAATTTCTCCTTTGATTTGCCCAACCCTGCATCTGCGTTCGATAAACCAACTCTCATCGTGAACGGGCGACAAGATGCGATGGCAGGTTATCAGGATATGATGGACAGATTTGAACGGTATCCACGCGCGACCCTTGCAGTCCTGGATTGTGCTGGCCACAGTCTTGCTTGGGAACGCCCGGAGTTGTTCAGAGCCCTGACACTGGATTGGCTCCACCGGATGAGTGAAAGCGCGACGTGAGAGTTGCTGCCATGCAAAACTCATAAGTTTATGTCACCGGTAACACCATTGTTTCTGATCGTTAGAGTGTGGGAGTAGGTTTTTGTCAGCGAAGTGGGGTAAAGTTGACGTCCAAACAGTTTGAATCGTACCTTGATATCGTGACATGTGGCTAAATAGGGGAAATCCATGACTTTCCAATTGGTAGGCAGCGGCCCGCAGATATACGAAGAGGTCATGGTGCCGCTTTGGTTCGGCCGATGGGCTGAAGAACTTGTCGATCTGCTGTCGCCTCAGGCTTCTGAGAGCGTTCTGGATGTTGCCTGCGGAACTGGCGTAACGACGAGGCTTGCGAAGAAAAGGGTCGGCACCGGTGGACGCGTCGATGGTCTGGACATCAATGCACCAATGCTTGCGAAAGCAAAGGAACTGGCGGATGGGCTCGATGTCAACTGGATCGAAAGCGATGTCTGCGATAGCGGCCTGCCGCCAGAAACATACGACGTGATCATGTCACAGCACGGGTATCATTACTTCCCCGACAAACCCGGCGCGCTGAGAGAATTTTGGCGTCTTCTCGCCCCCGGAGGGCGTATGGCATTCTCAATTTGGGATGGGCACAGCCCTTACACAAATGCGATATGCGCTGCAGTTGAAAGCCACATCTCACCCGAGATCGCGAAAAAGCAGCGATCGCAAAGGGAAACGCCATCGGCGGACGATCTGAGAGAACAAGTCCGCAGTGCAGGCTTCAGCGACGTATCAATCCGTAGACAGGAATTGATGATTGAAGTTCCCCTTGCGTCGGAGTTCGTTCCTCTACATCTGGGATCGATGCCAATTGCAGGTGCGTTCATTGCGCTCTCGGAAGAAGCTCAAACTGCCTTGGTCGAGGATGTTGCTAATGCACTTAGCGGCTACGCAAAGGGTGCCAGGCTCGTCTATCCTGACGCCGTGCACGTAGCGATTGGGCACAAGTAGGTATGGTTTAGGGAAACACCGCTTTGTAACGCGTTCTTTCGCAGACCTTGCCGGTTGTTGATTCCTCAACCGACACGATTGGCCAAAACCCATACGTCTATGTCACCGGCGCAACCGACCATTTATGACTAAGGCTGGTCTCTCGACGCAGCGATAGGGGGACGCGCAGCGATTTCACCCTTTGTCCGCATCTTTCGATTTCGCGCACTGCACAGCGAATGGCGCCGTTTCCCAAACCGTCCACTCGTGACCAACGCCACGAACGGTCAGGAGAGCTCACTTTGCATGATGCTGCGATGTGGATGAAAGCCCGCAAGCAAGGATGGTTCTGATCCGCTATTCAATAGGCAACGTTGCCCGAGCAGTTGTACTGACTGAGGGAATTGCTTCTGATAGTCTCAGAATATGAGCAAAGCATACAAACCTGCACATCAGAAGATCTCGTTTGTCACAGCACACGACGGGGTCCGAATTGCAGTGGCAAAAATGGGTAAGGGCCCGACCATACTTAAGGCTGGCAATTGGCTAAGCCATGCGACCCATGATGGAGAAAGCCCCATCTGGCGGCACTGGCTGCAAGAGCTTTCCCGGGACCACCAGTTCATCAGATATGATTTGCGCGGTTGTGGACTATCGGATCGTGACGTCGAAGACATTAGTTTTGATGTGACCTGCCCCCGATAAATCGGGCCATTCATTCGGAGAGTTTGTTCTCGTAAAGTTCGTAGCAACGAGGAGAACAGACGATGCGCAAATCACGCTTTACCGAAGAGCAGATCGTGGGGATCTTGCAGGAGTATGCCGCCGGGGCGAAGGTCTCCGAGCTGTGCCGCAAGCACGGCATGTCGGACGCCACGCTCTACAAGTGGAAGAGCCGGTATGGCGGGATGCAGGTTTCCGAACTGCGTCGGCTGAAGGATCTGGAGGCCGAGAACGCCGAGCTGAAGCGTCTCCTGGCCGACGCGATGCTGGACAACGCCGGCCTGAAGGGGCTGCTGGCAAAAAACTCCTGACGCCTGCGCACCGCCGTGCCGTGGTGAGGAAGCTGATGGATGAACATCGGTTCACGGAACGGCGGGCGTGCAGGCTGGTTGGGATTTCACGGTCGAGCCTGGCCTATCGGGCGCGACCAGATCGCCACGCGCGGCTGAGAGAGCGCCTGATCACGCTGTCAGGCAAACACAGGAGATATGGCTACCGCATGTTGCATGCCAAACTGGTCCGCGAGGGCTTCAGGGTGAACGTCAAAGTCGTCGAGCGGATCTATCGCGAAGAACGGCTGTGGCTGCGCCGCACGAAGCGCAAGAAGATCCCTCGCGAGGCGCGCGACGGCAGCTGGTGCCCCATCGCTGCCAACCAGCGATGGTCGCTCGATTTCACCAGCGACGCGCTGGCCAATGGCCGCAAGTTCCGCAGTGCCAATCTCAAGGACGACTGCACCCGGGAGTGCCCGGCGATCGAGGTGGACTTCTCGCTGCCGGGCGATCGGGTCGTGGACATGTTGGAGCGCGTGGCCCGTGAGCGGGGATACCCCGATATCCTGGTCGTCGACAACGGCCCGGAACTCCGGGGGCGCGCGCTCGACGGATGGGCCGATGATCACGGCGTGCAGCTGTATTTCATCGACCCCGGGAAGCCGACCCAGAACGCCTACATCGAAAGTTTCAACGGCCGATACCGCGAGGAGTGCCTGAACCAGCACTGGTTCACCAGCATCGGCGAGGCCCGCGAAATCATCGAAGACTGGAGGATCGACTACAACACGGAGCGCCCGCACAGCAGCTTGAAATATCAGACCCCGGAGGAGTTCGCCGCCGCGCGGCCCTTCGACAAGACGCAATGGGCGCAGCCGCTTGAGCTCCGTGATGGCTCCGCGCCTGCGCCCATTGCTCACGCCGCCGAATGATGGCAACCAAAAGGAGAACAGACTCGACTTGCGACTGGCCCTAAGAAATGGGGCAGGTCAGATGCTTGGTTGTTCGATCTGGAAGCGGTGGCAGACGCCATTGACGGACCAGTTACGCTTCTGGGCCTGTCACAGGGGTGTGCACTGTCGATAGCATTCGCCTTGCGGCATCCCAAAAAGGTGGAGCGGCTCATTCTGGTTGGATCCTATGCTCAGGGCATGCTGGCTCGTAGCGACACTCCAAATGCACGACTTGAGGCGGATACCCTCGCAAACTTGGTCCATCTTGGATGGGGCAAAGAGGTTCCGGCCTTCAATCAGGTGTTTACCCACCTCTTTGTTCCATCTGGTACGCCAGAACAGCATAGTTGGTGGCGACGCCTTGAAAGAGAGAGCGCATCGCCAAAAATCGCACTCCGCACATTGGAGGTCCTGCATAAGATTGATGTCTTAGCTGATGCTGCAAAGCTCGATGTGCCTACCCTCATTTTTCATGCAAACGACGATGCACGCATTCCCTTTGATGAAGGCCGCAAGCTGGCCGCCGTCATTGCTGGCGCGCAGTTTGTTGCGCTTGATAGCGCAAACCATATCTTGCTTGAAACCGAACCTGCTTGGGAGGTTTTTCTCTCGACACTCCGTACTTTCTTGCCTGAGACAAAAACACATCGTCCAATCAACGCCACCTACCATCTGACCAATGCCGAAGAAGATGTTGTTGCACTGGTGGCCAAAGGAATGGGGAACTACGAAATTGCCAATGTTCTAGGGAAATCCGAAAAAACGGTGCGTAATCAGATCACTGTGGCACTTGATAAAGTCGGTGTGCGCAGCAGATCAGAATTGATCGTGAAGGTTCTTTCTGAAGGATAGGACTTTGGCCCCAAGGATTTGCGCATCAATGGCGCGCTACAGGGACATTCGCCTCATGCGGAATTTTTATCTGGGTGGTTGATTGCTCCCATCAATCACGGATGGGAACGGCACATGTACAGGGATATCGAATTTGTGTCGGAGGGCGCGACTTTACAAGGCAGGCATTACCGCTCAGCGGGGAGCGCAAGACCCACAATTGTCATGACACACGGCACCAGCGCCACGATTACGATGGCAATCGATTGCTATGCTGAAGCTATCTTTGAGGCTGGGTTTGATGTTCTCCTATATGATCACAGGAATTTCGGTCTAAGCGGTGGTGAACCAAGACAAGAGATAAACCCTTGGGTGCAGGCGCGCGGATACCGTGATGCCGTGGCGTTTGCGAGGGAGCACCTGCAGGCGGACCGTGTTGCTCTTTGGGGGGATAGCTATACTGGTGGTCTTGTACTGGTTGCAGGCGCTCTCATTGAAAATGTTTTGGCCATCGTGGCTCAAATACCGGTTTGCGGCGCAACATGGCCTGAGGGTCCGACAGATGGCCCGGCCTTTGATACCCTTCGCGACCTGTTTCACAACGCAGATTTGCGCGGTGAACCAGAGGATGTAGTTGGTCCTATGCCTGTTGTCTCGCTCGACCAGATTAACGCCCCTTCCTTGCTTGCGCCGCCACAAGCGTTTCGATGGTTTCTGGAGTATGGTGGTCGGCATGGCAGCGGTTGGGAAAACAAGGCGACGCGGGTTATCCCCAAGACGCCAGTTCCTTTTTCCCCGTTGGTGACGGCTCCTCACCTCAAAATGCCAGTCCTGATGATGAACGGGAAGAACGATGAAATGGTCCACTGCAACTCAGAGCTACAAGACGCGGTGTTCGATAGGATTGGGGGACCGAAAGAGAAAGTCATTATCGACGGCGGACACTTTGGTCTTTTGTGGGAGGATAGTCCGAACTTCTTGAAAGCCGTAAGCACGCAAATCGAATTTCTTAATCGGGTACTTTAGCGCATAATTCGAACAGCGGACCTTGGCGCAACCGCAGCGAATTCACACTAAGTCCGCGTTGCGGAAGTTGGCGCATCGCGCAGCTAAGGTCCGGTTCGAGCCCTCTTTACCGATTTTCTGCATTGCCGCGAATGTCCGCAATCGGAAAACTGAAAGTAGCAGTTGCAATTTCCGACTTCGAGTGAACCTAGGTTAAAGGTTATGAAATGTGCCGAATGAACCGAACACCTGAGGAGCGGCTTAAATCTTGATAAGGGAAACAAGGAAATCGTGCCCCGAAATTCCAGCCCAAAGCGGAGCAATAGACTAAATTCTGAGAGCGTTTCTCGATCGGTAGGTAGAGCGGTCAATTAGGTTAACAGAAATACCTTGAATGACTGACACGCTGCCAGAGCAAGGTTTTCAATTGGAATTCATGGAATAGCTACAAAGCTTGAACTGACGAGGTCTGCGATGCGGCCTTTGCATGTATTTGCAAAGGCCGCCTTTCGAAGTATTTAGAAGAAGCCCAACTTATTGGGGCTATAACTCACCAACAAGTTCTTGGTTTGCTGGTAGTGGTCCAGCATCATCTTGTGGTTTTCACGGCCAATGCCCGATTGCTTATAGCCGCCAAACGCTGCGTGGGCTGGATAGGCGTGATAGTTGTTCACCCACACGCGGCCAGCCTCGATGGCACGCCCAAAGCGGTAGCAGGTGTTCATGTCACGCGACCAAACGCCAGCGCCGAGGCCATACATCGTGTCGTTCGCGATTTCCAAAGCTTCGGCTTCATCCTTGAACGTCGTTACCGACACGACGGGCCCAAAAATTTCCTCTTGGAAAACCCGCATCTTGTTGTGACCCTTGAGGATCGTCGGTTGGATGTAGTTCCCGCCTGACAATTCACCGTTGAACCGCGCTGAACCACCACCAGCCAGCACTTCGGCGCCTTCTTCGCGACCGATCGTGAAATAGCCCATGATCTTGTCGTGTTGGGCCTTGCTGACTTGTGCACCGACCATGGTCTCGGGGTCGCGAGGGTCGCCGTGCTTGATCGCAGCGACGCGTTTGATGCAGCGCGCGATGAACTCTTCGTAGATGTCCTCTTGGATCAGCGCACGTGAAGGGCAGGTGCAGACTTCGCCTTGGTTGAAGGCGAACAGAACGAAGCCTTCGACGGCCTTGTCCAAGAACGCATCATCCTTTGCCATCACGTCAGAAAAGAAGATGTTTGGCGACTTGCCACCCAGTTCAAGCGTGACGGGGATCAGGTTCTTGGTCGCCGCTTCCATGATTTTGCGTCCCGTGACGGTGGACCCAGTGAAGGCGATTTTTGCAATGCGCGAGGAACTGGCAAGTGCTGCGCCGACTTCTCCGCCAAAGCCGTTGACGATATTTAATGTGCCGGCTGGCAACAAATCGTTGATTAGTTCTGCAAAGACCATGATCGCGGCAGGCGTTTGTTCGGCTGGTTTCATTACGACGCAGTTGCCCGCAGCCAAAGCAGGGGCCAGTTTCCATGCCGCCATCAGCAAAGAAAAGTTCCAAGGAATGATCTGGCCGACAACGCCCAAGGGCTCGTGGTAGTGATAGGCGACGGTGTCGTTGTCGATCTCGCTCATGTTGCCTTCTTGCGCGCGCAAAACACCTGCAAAATAGCGGAAGTGGTCGGCGCAAAGTGGCACGTCTGCGTTCATCGTTTCGCGGATCGGCTTGCCGTTGTCCCATGTTTCGGCAGTGGCCAAGAGTTCTAGGTTCTCTTCGATCCGGTCCGCAATTTTAAGCAAAATATTCGCGCGATGCGTGGCAGATGTTTTGCCCCAAGCGTCTTTGGCAGCGTGGGCTGCATCAAGTGCGAGCTCAATATCCGCCGCGTCAGAGCGGGCGCATTCGTTGATCAAGCCACCGGTAATGGGCGTCACGTTTTCGAAGTATTTGCCATTGACGGGTGGCACAAACGCGCCGCCGATATAGTTGTCGTAGCGCAGCTTAAACGGCGACACATATGTGCCTGCCTCGGTGTGGGTCATATCGTTCATTTGAAATCCTCCATTGTTATCCGGCTTCTCCTCCCGGATTACAAAGAGTGTGACTTGCGTCGTGCGCCACGTCTTGTGGCAGGAAGGTGTCGCGGGATTAAAGGTGTCTCACCAATGAGACAGTTTCCCCTAACTATCTTCAAGTCCAAGCCGCTTCATCCGCCGATAAAGCGTCGCACGACCGATCCCAAGCTGGCGCGCGGCCTGCGATACGTTGTTTCCGGCCCGTGCCAACGCACGAATCACAGCGGCCTTTTCGGCCTTCTCAAATCCTGTAGGGCCATCTTCACGTCCCAGTATGTCTGTTGCAGGGCGCGCGACTAAATCACCCGTCCGTTGCAGCCCAAAGACACGGCGGGCCTCGCGGGTGGCCCCTATCACCAAATCACTTTCGTCAATGGCAAGTAGCGTTGAGGCCTCGGCGTTGTCGCTCTCGGCCACAATGATCCGCGCGGATGAAAAGGCGGCCCTGAAATTCGCGGCTTCAATCGCGCGTGCGGTTTGGGCCACTTGGGCCGCGATCAGGCGATTGAAGGCCTCCGTTTGATCTGCACGCGCGGATGATAAATCAAGCGCCGCCACAAGTTGACCGTTGCTGCCGTAGATCGGCGCGTCGATGCAACTCATGCCTGTGTTGCGCGTATAGAAATGCTCGTCTTGATGAATGATTACATGACGTTGCTCGGTCAGACAGGTCCCAATGCCGTTCGTGCCTTCTTTCTCTTCACTCCAGTCGGCACCGGTTGTGAGGCCCCAACCTTCAAATGCCATAGCGTCAGCATCAGAGAGACGTTGATCTAGGATGATGCCATCTGTATCGGTCAGGAAAACCGCGCAACCCGATTGCCCGACCAGAGAGAAAAGCGCGTCCAAACGCGGGCTCGCGACGGTCATGAATTTTTCGAGCGTCTCCATCCTGAATTGCAGACTTTTTTGCTCTATTCGGTCAGGTGCCCGATGCTCATCAGGGTCCAGTCCATGCTTAATGACAGAACGGTGCCAACTCGCAGCAACCCGCGACTTTGCCGCAGCCGATGTCGACTGCGTTGCCTCCATCACAATATCAGCATGCGATGCCTTTGGTGTCATTTTGCTCTCCCTACAGCATCATTAAGACGCGCTGGTCTCGGTTTGTCGACTACTGTCCTAACCTTCACTGCCAGTGGGGCTCATTGCGCCAAGAAATTTTGACGCCCTCCTTTTTCAAATTCTTGGGCTGTTCTGTCGTTGGGATGAAGTCCTGCCGATTGAAATGGTTCCCCGAAGTGGGGACTTTAAATGGACCAAAAGGGAAAGTGACTTTCGACTCGGAGGCCCAGTTCCCACCCGAGGTGCTTTCTCTAAATATGCCCCCATTAAATGCGGCCATTGATCTTCGCGGAGTTAAAGTCAGCTTCGTCCGCTAAGTGGTCATCCATCTACTTAAGTATGGGCGATACGGTTACAGGAAGGTCACCGCACTATTGCGAATGGAAGGCTGGCGGGTAAATCACAAGAAGGTCGAACGTTTATGGGGCGAAGAAGGCCTGCAGCTCCCCCAACGACACAAGAAGAAGCGGCGGCTTTATCACAAAGACAGCTCCATCATCAGGCTACGCCCCACACACCAGAACCACATCTGGGCGATAGACTTTGTTCATGACAAGCTCAGCAATGGGCGCAGCTATAAGATGCTGACGGTACTGGATGAGTATACCCGCGAGGCGCTCTGCGTGGCGGTGCGCCCCAGAATGAACGCAAACGATGTTCTTGATGCGTTGCACAGGCTTCTCATGAAGCATGGAAAGCCTGAGTTCATACGTTCTGACAACGGCCCGGAGTTCATAGCCGAGCATCTGCAGGGATGGTTGAAAAAATTCGGCATCCAGCCGATGCAGATCTACCCTGGGAGCCCCTGGGAGAACGGATACAATGAACGCTTCAACGGAACATTAAGACGGGAGGTTCTGAATGCAGAGTGGTTCCACAGCACAAGACAGGCGCAGGTCGCGATCAATGTTTGGCTCAAGCAATACAATCGGATCAGGCCCCATCATGCATTAGGTATGCGCCCTCCGGTGCCAGAAACCTTATTAGAGAACAGCAAAATTAGTGGTCCCGAAAAAGGGGGCTAGACAACCTGTTACGTTGATCTGACTTCCGTTTCCGAAAATCAGTTCTGATTTGCGAGAGCAGGCGGCGAACGAGGATGAGGTTGCCCGAGGGGCAAGGCTGCGCCTTCGCCCTGACGTGACGCAGTGGCGTAACTCGCTTGCGCGAACCCCAAGGAACTAGAATGTTTCGTGTGGCAGGGCACGGACCTGCCTCGATTCAAAGCGGAACTTCGTTCAAAATGCAGCGAATGGGTCTAAAGAGCCCAAATTGCACAGTGCTGCTTGTTGCAAGAACGTCAGCTTCGACGCATTTTCGATGTAAGGTAGCAGCCAAATAGCTCTGCTGAACCGACCCCCTTTTTGAGTACCGATTAGACTTTGGCGGGCGATATGGATTTTCACTAGAGATTGGTCGGGGACTCTTGCAGAAGAAGTTGCAGCAGAGTACGTGCGGCGACATGTTAGCGTGAAGGGACCGATATGAAGCGAGGACCAACGTTCCTTTTTCTGGGTTTAGTGATCTTCTGCACAACGCCCCACCTAGCAGCCAAAGCCGAAGTCATGATCCCAACGCCCGCAATGTTCCTGGAAGTCCAGAGCTTCGACGATTTGGGTCGCATGCACATTTCCCAATCGCCGTCTAACGACTTTCACGCAAAAACACCTGAAGCATTCACAACCGGACCGCGCGACGTAGCCCGGATCTGGGGTGTTCTGGCTAATCCCGAACGTGCGAGCGAAGCCCTTATCGGTAAACGATTGGGTTGCGATCGGATTGCCGAGGTGGGGACCAAGGCGCGGATCAAAGGCAAAATTCACTGGGTTCAGTCCGATGTTCTTCGGTGCCGCCTGGCAGACCAAGGCCCCGATTTCGGTCGCGACGTCTCGGAGTTTTTGGTAGCTATCGGAGCTGCGAGGGAGTTTTGCGCGGAGAGCCTCGGCACTCTGGGTAGTTGCTGATATAGAAGAGGTATAAGGCGATATTTCCCAAGCAACTTGGCGTTGCGACGAGTTTGACCGATTTGGTGGGCGCGAACAGCTTTTGGCGTTCTTCCATAATTTGTCAGAGTGACACTGACACCAAACCGAGCATAGCGGACATTCGATGAGTTAGGTAGAATGGCAGCTTCGTCCGCTCTCCGGACTTTGGCATCGACAGCAGCGAAGGGCCGGTATTTGAGCAACTCAGCTCGCTCAAATTTCTGCAGTTTGATGGCACCGTTGTCTTTGTCAAAGTTAGTAGTTCACCTGTTCGAAGCCGTAGTTGCCCTCATAGTCACGCCAATCGACGAAGACAGATCGGTGATAGATACCCGGGCAATTCTGGCCCCAACGTTCAAGTCCCACATGCGCCTCGGGCAGGGCAGTAATGGAAGATCGCTGCCATGAGAAATCGCCTTGAGTCCCAAAGGTGCCGAGAACCACGGTCGCGCTTCGGTCGCAGTCACCGTCACGACCGGATTCATGCTGCCGTGCATAGCGAACATCAAAGACGCGGATGGACCGCACGAAGTTGAACTCAGGTCCGCTGATATCGATGTCCGCGCGATCCTGAACGAACCGGAGTGCCTGGTCGGTGGGAACGAGATCGTCGACTGGCAAGGATTGGAGCGGTCGACGGCTGTCCGCCTGGTACAAGGCTTCAAAGATGCGGCCAGCGTTGTTTGATAGCCGATCGCTCTCATAGGACGCGCCCATGGGACAGCGCCAGATTTGAAGCGGCGGTTCCACCGGCCAAGGCGTAATTCGTCGAATGAATTCGGCTCGGGCTCGGGCGCAAGGGACGGAAGCGGGCCAACCGCCAGAAAGACACAAGAGGATCGCGCAATCGATCGGATATGTCTGCGCTCGGGCGGACATCGGTAGCGAAAGACCAGTCACGGTTAAAGCGACTGCGACCGAGGGGAGGAGCTTCTTGATCAGATAGTGCATGCTGCGGAACCTCCGTGAGAGGAGTCCAGCATACATACGATAATATACTATCACAACACTAAGTATAAAGGCGCATAATGTTTATTATGTAATATATTGGCAGTATCAATCAGCTTTCCTTCGCTAATCAGCAATCCAAGCTTGACCTTCCAGTTGCTGGAAGCCCCATCTTAGGAATTGGCATCATTTTGGAGGGCTAGAGCATGATACAGGTAACAGAACCGCACCCGCGAGAGCGGTCATCCGATCAGGCCAAGGATCCAGTTTGCGGCATGTCCGTCACTATGTCTCCGCAGGCCCGTCAGGCGGATTATGACGGTGAAACCTTCTACTTCTGCTCCGATAAGTGCCAGACCAGGTTCGAGGCCGATCCGATCTACTATGCCTCAGGTACGGCATCGGATCACAGCATGACCCCGAAAGCCGGAACTCAGTACACCTGCCCAATGCACCCCGAGATAGTTCGTGACGAGCCCGGCGCCTGTCCGATCTGCGGCATGGCGCTTGAACCGATGGTGCCGTCGGATGAACCCAGCGAAGAACTGACCGACTTTACCCGCCGGATGTGGATCAGTGCCGCCGCAGCCGTTCCTCTGGTTATCCTGACTATGGGAGAGCTGGTCGGTTTGCCGGTCCGGGACTTGATCGGACATCGGCTGGCGACATACATCGAGTTCCTGCTGGCGACGCCTATCGTGTTGTGGGCAGCGAAGCCGTTTTTCGTGCGGGGATGGGCGTCGATCGTGAACCGCTCGCCCAACATGTGGACGCTGATCGCGCTTGGTGTCGGCGCGGCCTACATCTATTCGCTGGTCGCCACATTCCTTCCGGGCGTGTTTCCGGAGGCTTACCGGATGGGCGCGGGAGTCGGCACCTATTTTGAAGCCGCCGTCGTTATCATCACTCTGATTTTCGTCGGACAGGTTTTGGAATTGCGGGCGCGGGAACGGACCGGCGATGCCATCCGGGCACTGCTCGATCTGGCCCCGAAAACGGCGCGGCGCATCCTGCCCGACGGCACGGAATATGACGCGCCGCTGGAAAACATTGTGGAGGGCGACCGGTTGCGGGTGCGCCCCGGCGACGCGGTCCCCGTCGATGCCAAGGTCGTCGACGGCACGTCATCCATCGACGAGAGCATGATCACTGGCGAGCCGTTGCCGGTCGAAAAAGGTCCGGGCGATACGGTCACCGGCGGCACAATCAATAAGAACGGCTCCCTTGTCATAGAAGCCGCTCGTGTAGGTGCCGACACGATGCTGAGCCAGATCGTCGAGATGGTCGCGAACGCGCGGCGATCCCGCGCACCGATCCAGGGGCTTGCGGACAAGGTTTCTTCCTATTTCGTGCCGACCGTTGTCGTGGTCGCCATCCTTTCCTTCGCCGCTTGGCTCGGCTTCGGGCCCGAACCTGCGCTCGTCTTTGCCATCGCCTCGGCGGTGTCAGTGCTGATCATCGCCTGCCCCTGTGCATTGGGCCTTGCGACGCCGATCTCGATCACGACGGCTGCAGGGCGCGGTGCACAGGCGGGTGTCCTGATCAAGGATGCCGAAGCGCTGGAACGCATGGCCAAGGTCGATACGCTGATCGTCGATAAGACCGGCACCCTGACCGAAGGCAAGCCGAAGCTGACCGATGTGAACGCTCTGGGCGACGAGACCGAAGAAACCATTCTGAGCCTCGCGGCTGCCTTGGAAAAAGGCTCTGAGCACCCGCTGGCAGAGGCCATCGTCGAAGGCGCGAAAGAGAGAGGTATCAAAGTCGGCAATGCCGAGAACTTCGAAGCCGTGACCGGCAAGGGTGTGAGCGGAACCGTCTCGGGCCACGCCGTCGCGCTTGGTAACACCGCGATGATGCGCGACATGTCCCTCGACACCTCCGCAGCAGAGGAGGCGGCAGACGTTCTGCGCAGCGAAGGCAAGACGGCCATGTTCGTGGCCATAGAAGGAAAACTGTCCGGCATCGTCGCCGTCGCCGACCCGATCAAGGAAACGACGGCCGAGGTCATCAAGGAACTGCACGAGGCGGGCCTGCGGATAATCATGGCTACGGGGGATAACGAACGCACTGCAAGGGCCGTGGCGCAGCTCCTCGGCATCGACGAGGTCCGGGCTGGAGTTCTGCCGGAAGACAAGAAGGCGCTGGTGGACGAGCTGCACGCGAATGGCAAAAAGGTCGCCATGGCCGGCGATGGTGTCAACGATGCACCGGCTCTGGCCGCAGCGGACGTCGGCCTGGCCATGGGCACGGGTGCGGACGTGGCGGTTGAAAGCGCGGGCATCACTCTCTTGAGCGGCGATCTGAACGGTATCGTCAAGGCACGGACGCTGGCCGTGGCGACGATCGGTAACATACGCCAGAACCTGTTCTGGGCCTTTGCCTACAACACGCTCGGTGTGCCCTTAGCTGCGGGCGTGCTCTACCCGGTATTCGGGCTGTTGATGTCGCCCATGTTCGCCGCCGCCGCAATGAGCCTCTCGTCGGTCTCGGTCATCGCGAACGCGCTCAGACTACGGCGATTGAGGCTTTAGACGATCCGCGTATTGAACGTGAAGCTGGACGATACTTCTATTTCAGCAAAACGTGTATTGCTGCATGAGGTTGCTGACCTTTGCCACTGGAAGCGTTCACTGAGAAAGCCGGAACGACGAGCGCAAGGGCGCATGTGCAGGTTATCAGGAAATTCATAATGCTCGGCTACCTCCGTAGCGCTTGATTTAATTGCCTCAAAGCGTTGGGGCCGGGCATGTACGCCTCGGCCCCAAGGTCAGTCTTCACTTCATCTGCGTGACAGTAAGCTTGCCCTTGACCCGGTCGGCAACAAACTCGATGTCCTGACCTTCTGCCATCTTGGCCATTATCGCTTCGTCCGCGCGGAATACCATCGTCATCGCGGGCATATCGAGGTTGACCAGAGGGCCGTGGATGATTGTGACCTTGCCGGCCTTGGCGTCGATCTTCTTTATGGTCCCGCTCGTGTATTCCACGTCAGCCTGAGCCATCTGGTCCCCCACCGAGACCGCACGGTGCATGCCGGATTCGTAGTGACCCGGGATCAGGCACGCGGCTTCGAACGTACCAGCATTCGCGAACGTCCAGACGACCTCGCCCGTGGCACCCGGATCAAGACGGATACGGTTCGGGTCGTCGTGTTCCATGTCCATCTTGGCCATTTCGATCTTGTGCTCGGCGTTATTTTCCAGCGTGTCGAGAACAAACTCGTGTTCCAGCTCACCCTTGTTCGTGATGTTGAAGCGTATGGTTTCACCCTGCTTGATGGTCATCTCCTCACTCTCGATCAGCATTTCGCCTTCGTCGTTTTCAAGCAGGGTTACATCAATCGTCCGGTCGACTTTTGCCGTATGGCCGGGCATACCGATGGCCATTTTGGCATGACCAACGTCAGCGAAAGCCCCCGTTGAAGCGAAAAGGACGAGAGAGGTGCTCAGAAGAAGTTTTTTCATTTGGTTTTCCTGTAGGTTTGGTTTGGTTGGAGTCGACGAAGGGCCGTTCAGCCCTTCGAGTTTGGTTTTGGTGTGAGAATGGTCTTGGGACTGTTGTTCGAGGCGAACTCGGGCAATTCGCCAGTCCATTCGTAGGCCATCTCGCCCGGAGGATTTTCGTACCAGCCGGGATCGGAGTAATCGTCCGCGTCGATGCCGTCCCGCACCTTTACGACCGAAAACATGCCGCCCATCTCGATGGGGCCGTAGGGCCCCCAACCCGTCATCATCGGGATCGTATTGTCAGGCAGCGGCATTTCCATTTTCGCCATGTCCCCCATGCCGGACATGCCCATGGGCATGTATTCCGGCTGGAACTGACGGATCTTCTGGGTCAGCGGCTTCTTGTTGACCCCGATGAACGTCGGCACATCGTGACCCATGGCATTCATCGTGTGGTGCGACTTGTGGCAGTGAAGCGCCCAGTCACCCAGATGGTCTGCGACGAACTCATAGGCGCGCATCCCGCCCACGGGGATGTCGATGCTGACCTCCGGCCATTGCGCTTCTGACGGCACCCAGCCACCATCCGTGCAGGTGACCTTGAAGTCATAGCCGTGCATGTGGATCGGGTGGTTTGTCATCGTGAGGTTGCCGACGCGTACTCGCACCTTGTCGCCCTTGTTCACGACCAGCGGATCGATGTCGGGGAAGATCCGACTGTTCCACGTCCACAGGTTGAAGTCCGTCATCGTCATGATGCGCGGCACATATGTGCCGGGATCGATGTCAAAGGCATTCAGCATGATCAGAAAATCGCGATCCACCGGCATGAACGTGGGATCCTTGGGGTGGACCACGAACATGCCCATCATCCCCATCGCCATCTGCGCCATTTCGTCGCCATGGGGGTGATACATGAAGGTTCCTGATTTCACCAAGTCGAACTCGTAGATGAACGTTTTGCCTGGCGGGATGCTGGGATGACTCAACCCGGAGACCCCATCCATGCCCGAAGGCAGGATGAGCCCGTGCCAGTGCACTGTCGTGCCTTCCGGCAGCTTGTTGGTGACGTAGATGCGGACCCGGTCGCCTTCGACTGCTTCGATCGTTGGGCCGGTGGACTGGCCGTTGTAACCCCACAAATGCGCGATCATGCCGTCGGCAAGTTCGCGCTCTACCGGTTCGGCGACGAGGTGAAATTCCTTGACCCCGTTGTTCATCCGGTGCGGCAGGGTCCACCCGTTCAGCGTGACCACAGGTGTGTAGTCCGGCCCCGACGACGGACGCGCCGTAATCGCCGTTGCCGCACTGTCCATCTGCGCGGCTTCGGGTAGGCCCATGTTCAGGGTTTGACCCCAGGCTTTTGAAGAGACCAGCGTTGCGCCTGCCGCGCCGGCTCCGAGTAATTGACGTCTGTTCAACATGTCAGTTCCTTTCAGTGTCCTGCACCGCCACCGGCGGCAAGCGTTGCGCCTTCTCCACCAGCACCACCGCCGCCTTCGCCGCCGCCATAGATCGCGGCGGTCAGATCGGCCTGTGCCATGTAGAATTCGCGTTTTGCATTTGCCGCTTCCAGGGATGCGCCAAGTTTCTCGCGCACGTCAGTCAGCAGCTCGAAAGTGTTGGTGATCATGCCGTTGTAAGACAGCAAACCCTCTTCTTCGACGGTCGTGCGTAGCGGCACCAGAACGTCGCGGTAGTGGCGCGCGATTTTATATGCGGCATGATAGGAAGTCTCAGCACCTCGCGCTTCGGACCGGACGTTCACGGCCTTCTCTGCGAGCACGTTGGCCGCTTGTAGATAAGACAATTCCGCCTTGCGCATCCGGGCCTTGCCGGTGTCATAGATCGGGATCGCGAACTCCACTTCCACCTGAGGGGTGGTCACGGTTTCCGTTTCTCCGTCCTCAATTTCCCGCTCCGCCTCGAACCCGGCAATGAACTCAAGATCGCTGACAATGCGGGTCTGATCGGTCAGCCCAAACGCCTTGGCCTGCGCTTCCAGGCCAAGTTTGGCAACACGCAGATCCACCCGGTTTCGGAGCGCCTTGGCCTCGATGTCGGTCACACGGCCGACAGAACGCGGCAGTGCAGGAAGGGCATCTGGCACATGGTAATCGACTTCGGTGCCCCAGAGACCCATCAACCTGGTCAAAGCCTCCTTGGACCGAGTGGCGTTCAATCGTGCCTGTGCAAGTTGCCCCGCCAGTTCGGCATTGAATGCCTGTTCGCGGGCCTGCCCAGCTTTGTTGAGTGCGCCGGTCTCGCCCAACCTCATCGCCAGTTCAGAGCCGGCGTCAGAGGTCGCTTTCGCGCGCCGCAGATAGCTCACTGCCTCGAAGGCGGCGACTGCATCGACCCATGCCTTTCGCGTCTGATTGGCCAGCGCAAGTGTGTCGTTCACGGCATTGAGCTGAGCCTGCCGGAAGCTTGCATCAGCAATGGCCATGCGCTGTTTGCGCGTGGTGGCATCGAGGACGTTCGACCGGATCAGCCCTTCGATCGCTCTGTAGGCACCGAGCTCAGGCGCACCGATTCCCAAAACACCAATTGATACGATCGGGTTTTCCGGCGTCGATTGCTGCCAGGCCTCAGCGGCCGACAGGCCAACATTGGCGTAAGACGCTTGCAGACCTTTATTGTTCAGGAGCGCGACCTGAACGGCGGTGTCCGCCGAAATGGTCTTGCGATGCACCATCGCATGCACCTGCTTTTTCAAAGCCTCGTTTTCGGCCTGGGTTTCGGCGAAGGCAGTCCGTTTGCCGATGGCCGGTGTGACTTGGCTGGAAATGTTGGCGAAGCCGGCTTTCGGTTCCGTGTAGATGCCCGGTACAGCGGTTGCGCAGGCACCCAAAATTAGCGGAAAGCCGAATAGCAGAGGAAATTTCGATAGCCGCATCAGTTGCCCTCCGTCTGCTCTTGATTGACGGAACGCCAATCACGGGGACCCGTCGGACCACGATAGGTGTAGCCAGCCAATGGATCTTGATAGCTGATCGGAGACGAAACGGTCGCGTTGACGACAGCCTGTTGTGTCGCAACGGAGGGCAAAGGGGTAGGCTCATAGGCGCATGCGCCAAGCCCGAGGGCCGAAGCCCCCATAAGTAGATGAATTTTCATGAAGGTAACCTGATTGATGAACGATGTCTCACGCAGAGTCTGCGCAAGGCTCACACCCGGATTGGGCGCCGTTTCAGATCAGGAATCGAGGGGGCCGCAGAAACCCTGATGTTTCGACGGAATGCGTCTGACCGCTCAGGATCATATATTTTTTCGCAGCAATAGGATCCGGGAATACCAAGTCTGCGTCTGGAATGACGACAGAAATGCATATTCCGTTACAACACTGAGTTGATTGATGCTCTGTTTCACCAATGTCGGAGGATATGTCATCCACGTCAACTGTCGCCGGGTGTTTCATGTGGTCGGCGTGGATATCAGTTCCCTGACCAACTGTCGGTTCGCTGAGAAGGGCGCTGATCGATCCAGAATGCTGACCATCATGCATTCCCGAGGCCGCGTGTGCCGCAGAAGGTGGAGACAGAACCAATGCCAACGCAAAAGCGAAGCAAGTGAGGAATTTCACCCATACCGAAGTGGCGACACGCATTCTCATGAACGGAAACTTGGACGTTTTGACAAATTAGTCAACGCTTACAGCGCGGGAAGGTTTGGCACATTCTAGCGAGGCAGGCGAATTCTCGCTGCGAGCGCTCAAAACTGTTGCGCAATAGATACATAGCAACGTTCACCAGTCAGACAGAAGACGCGAAAATGGTAGTGAGTACTTCAGTAATGACTGGAAGTGCCGGGACTAACTCAGTCTTTGCGATCCGTAGCCCGCATCGTGAATCGCTGCCTTCAGAGCGCTTTCATCCAATGCGCTATCTACCTCGACGGAACGCGCAGTCAGGTCACAGGTGACAGTCGCGTGTGGGTCTATCGTCACAATGGCCTTCTCTATCGACGCGGTGCAATGTCCGCAGTTCATGTCCGGCACGCTGAACCTGATCATCACGATCTCCTTCTTACTGCTGCCATCTAGGCCGTCCCCCTATGGGAAGGTCAATGCCCGAAAAAATTCCTCGATGCATCTGTTGACCTTCCAGCGAATGGAACCCTTATCTCTCGGAGGACCAGGATCAGGAGTCACCCATGTCGGATTCGCATACCCTTCGACTTTCCCTGCAGAACATGTCCTGCGCCTCTTGCGTCGGGCGGGTGGAGCGTGGGCTTTCCGGCCTGCCGGGCGTCAGCGACGTTCGAGTCAACCTCGCCAGCGAAACCGCTCAGGCGCAGATCGACGCGCCAGAGCGCATTTCGAACATCGTCGAAAAGCTGGAAGAGATTGGCTATCCGGCCCGTAAGCAGAGCACTCGCCTGAACGTGGCCTCCATGTCCTGCGCGTCCTGCGTCGGTCGGGTGGACAAGGCTTTGGCGGCGATGCCAGGCGTGCTGGCCGTGAACGTCAATCTGGCCTCGGAAACTGCGACGGTAACGTATCTCGAAGGCGCGGTTGCGGTTGCAGACCTGCTGAAGGCGGCGGGTGACGCAGGCTATCCCGCGACCTTGCCGCAGGACAGAGAGGCGGAAGACACGAGTGTCCGGAAGGATGAAGAGGCGCGGATGCTGGCCCGCAGGACCGCCCTGGCGGCGGCCCTCACCCTGCCGGTGTTTCTGCTGGAAATGGGCGCGCATCTGATCCCCGGCATGCATGGTCTGATCGGCGACACGATCGGCCATCGAGCAAGCTGGCTGATCCAGTTCGTCCTGACCACGGTGGTTCTGCTCTGGCCGGGGCGCAGCTTCTACACGCGCGGGTTTCCAGCCCTGCTCAAGCGTGCGCCGGACATGAACAGCCTTGTCGCGGTCGGCACTTCTGCCGCCTATCTCTATTCTCTCGTGGCGCTATTCGCGCCCGCGCTGCTGCCCGAACGGTCGCGTGCCGTCTATTTCGAGGCGGCGGCGGTCATCATCGTGCTAATCCTGCTGGGCCGGTGGCTGGAGGCGCGCGCCAAGGGCCGCACCGGCGCAGCGATCCAGAAGCTGCTGGGCCTTCAGGCCAAGACCGCCCGCGTGCTGGTGGACGGAGAGCCTGAGGACGTGGCCATCGAGCGCATCGCCGCGGGCGACATCCTGCTCGTGCGCCCCGGAGAGCGGATTGCCGTGGACGGTGAAGTGACCGAAGGCAGCGCCCGCGTCGATGAGAGCATGATCACCGGCGAGCCGGTGCCTGTCGCCAAGTTGGTGGGCGATCCCGTCACCGGCGGGACCGTCAACGGTTCCGGTGCCTTCCAGTTCCGTGCGACACGCGTGGGAGCGGATACGACGCTGGCGCAAATCATCCGCATGGTCGAAGAGGCGCAGAGCGCCAAGCTGCCGATCCAGGGGCTGGTCGACCGGATCACCCTGTTGTTCGTGCCGGCGGTCATGGCGCTGGCGCTGCTTACGGTTATCGTCTGGCTGCTGGTCGGCCCCTCGCCCGCCCTGTCCTATGCCCTCGTTGCGGGTGTATCCGTGCTGATCATCGCATGCCCTTGCGCGATGGGGCTGGCCACGCCGACCTCGATCATGGTCGGCACCGGCCGTGCCGCTGAAATGGGCGTGCTGTTCCGCAAGGGCGATGCGCTGCAACAGCTTTCGACAGTGGATGTGGTGGCGCTGGACAAGACCGGCACGGTGACCGAAGGGCGCCCCGAACTGACCGATCTGGTGCTGGCCGACGGCTTTGAACGGGCCGAGGTGCTGGCCCTGGTCGCGGCGGTCGAGGCGCAGTCGGAACACCCTATCGCCGAGGCCATTCTGCGGGCGGCGGAAGCCGAGACGGTCACTCGACACGACGCGCGGAACTTCACCTCCATCACGGGCCACGGTGTCCGGGCCGAGGTCGCAGGCCGCGACGTGCTGGTGGGGGCCGACCGTCTGATGACGCGCGAAGGGGTGGACATCGGCGCGTTGGCCGACGCCGAGCGCCGCCTGGCTGAACAGGGCCGCACCGCGCTTTATGCCGCCATCGACGGGCGGGTGGCCGCCGTCATCGCCGTGGCCGATCCGGTAAAGCCGTCCAGCGCGGCGGCCATCCGGGCGTTGCACGATCTGGGCCTGAAGGTCGCCATGATCACCGGCGACAAGCGAGAGACGGCAGAGGCCATCGGCCGCGAGACCGGCATCGACCATGTGATCGCGGGCGTGCTGCCCGATGGCAAGGTGGCGGCATTGGACGATCTGCGCGGCCCGAGCCAGCACATCGCCTTTGTAGGCGACGGCATCAACGATGCGCCCGCGCTTGCTCATGCGGACGTGGGCATCAGCATTGGCACCGGCACCGACGTCGCCATCGAATCCGCCGATGTGGTGCTAATGTCGGGCGATTTGCGCGGCGTGGTCAACGCGCTGGAAGTGTCGCGGCGTACGATGCGCAACATCAGCCAGAACCTGTTCTGGGCCTTCGGCTATAACGTGGCCCTCATTCCGGTGGCGGCGGGGCTGCTCTACCCGGTGTCGGGCCTGCTGCTGTCGCCGGTGCTGGCGGCTGGGGCAATGGCGCTCAGCTCGGTCTTCGTACTGACGAACGCGCTGCGCCTGCGCCGCGTCCGCCCGGCGATGCAGGAACAGGCGCAACCCGGCTCTGCCGCCAACCTGTCACCAGTCCCGGCTGAATAAGCTCAAGGAGGAAACTATCATGAACATCGGAGACGTGGCCGACATGTCCGGCCTTCCCGCGAAGACCATTCGCTACTACGAGGACATCGGGCTGGTCGAGCCGCTGCGCAGTGCCAACGGTTATCGCAGCTTTCGGCAGAGCGACGTCCACAAGCTGGCGTTTCTCGGCCGGGCGCGCGCCTTGGGCTTCACCATCGAGGACTGCCGGAGCCTGCTGAAACTCTATGCCGACACCGACCGCGCCAGCGCCGAGGTCAAGCAGATCGCCGAAGAACACCTCGACCGGATCGACCGGAAAATCGCAGAACTGACCGAGATGCGCGCGACGCTGTCGCACCTTGTCGATGCCTGCGCTGGCGATCACAGGCCTGATTGTCCGATTCTCGCAGATCTGGCTATGGAAGAGGATAAGACCCGGACCGCCAGGGCAGCGGATTAAGATATGTCCCGCAGCGGGCAGCGCCACCCATAAGGTGCGACTGGCTGCAGCTTTTTCGGAACATTCCAGCGCGGGAAAGTTGTTCTACCTCTATACTTCACGATTTCGAGAGAGGACAACTTCATGTCATATGGCCGCTTTTTCGCGATGATCGCGACATCTACCGTCGTCATGTTCGGTCTGATGTATCTCAATACCTACCTCTGGACGCATGTGTTCTGGTCGGAAACGCGGGTCTACATGGCTCTCCTGATGGGTGCCACCATGGCGATCATCATGCTGGGCTTCATGCTGTCGATGTATTCCAGCAAGACGGCTAACGCCGCCATCTTCATCGGTGCCGCTGTGGTCTTTGCCGCCTCGCTCTGGCTGGTCCGCAGCCAGGTGACGGTGGGCGACACCAGCTACATGCGGGCAATGATCCCGCACCACTCGATCGCGATCATGACCTCCAGCCGCGCCGATATCTCGGACCCGCGCGTGCGCAAGTTGGCGGATGAGATCATCTATGCGCAGGACAAGGAAATCGCCGAGATGCGTTATCTGGTGAACGATATCGACGCCAATGGTGACAGTCCGGCACAGTCAGAAAGCGGACCGGCGCAGATCGTGAGCCTTGACGAGGCGCTGTCCACGGCGGAGATCACCATTCTCGATCTTGAATTCCTGACCCGGGAGGACATCGCACAACTCTTCCCGGACGGCGCGGCGTGCACGTTCACCTACACCACCACAAGCAGGCCTGCGCTGGCGGTGGGCCGCATCGACGGTGGGAGTGTAGCTCTCGCCAAGATCAGCGGCGATCTGGTGCGGCTGGAGGCTGGCGACGCCGGAAGCACTTGGGGCAAGGAAGGCATGACAGTGGCGTTGAGCGCGCCGAGCGGAACCGGCACATTGGCCGCAAATAGTGGCGAAATGCAGGACGCCGATCTCGTTCTCGAACTTGGGCCCGGTCTGCGTGCAGGGTATCGCGGACATTACGGTTGCGGTGCCTGAACCAGAAACTGGAGGAAACACCATGCCGAAAGACGCATCGAAAACAGCCCAACTCTACCGGATGGTCATGCTGGATCACCTTTGCCCTTATGGTCTCAAGTCCAAAGACCTGCTCGAACGGGAAGGGTACGAGGTCGAGGATCACCACCTGACGACACGCGAGGAAACTGATGCTTTCATGGAAAATCACGGGGTCGAGACCACGCCGCAGACCTGGATCGGCGACAAGCGCATCGGCGGCTATGACGATCTGCGGGTCCATTTCGGCCTTGACGCACCGGAAAGCGAACGCTCGGACACCTCCTATCAACCGGTGATCGCGATCTTTGCCGTCGCGTTTTTGATGGCGCTCGGCTTGTCATGGTACAGCTTTGGAACCATCCTCAGCCTGCGCGCGCTGGAATGGTTCATCTCGATCTCGATGTGCTTGCTTGCAGTGCAGAAACTTCAGGATGTCGAAAGCTTTTCGACCATGTTCCTAAATTACGACCTGCTGGCGCACCGCTGGGTGCGCTACGGCTATCTCTATCCCTTCGGAGAGGCCTTCGCCGGTATCCTCATGGTCGCAGGGGCGCTCACCTGGCTGTCGGCACCCGTGGCCTTGTTCATCGGCACCGTCGGCGCGGTTTCGGTCTTCAAGGCGGTCTATATCGACAAGCGCGAGCTGAAATGCGCCTGCGTCGGGGGCGACAGCAAGGTGCCGCTCGGTTTTGTCTCGCTCACCGAGAACCTGATGATGATGGTCATGGGTATCTGGATGCCGATCCGGGTCTACCTGATCGGCTGACGGCACCGCGACCTCTACAGAGGCGCGGCGTGGATGACATTGATTGGCGGAGATAATCCCTACACTGCAGCCATCACACCTAGAGCTGGTTCGAGATTCGTCACCCGATCGTCGCGAGAAAGGGAAACGTCCCCAGCAGCCAATAGGCAAACCGTGACAATTGCCCGGTCATGATGGCAACTCCCATGATGATCATGGCAACACCCGCGCCCTTGTAGAGCCAGCGACCGGCTTTGCCGATCTGCCTTACCCGCGCGGCGATGGCGTCGGTGAAGAGCGCGGCCAGCAGGAAAGGCACCCCCAGTCCAGCGGAATAGATCGACAGCAGCCAGATGCCGTCCGACATGCCGCCGGAGGTCGAACTGAGCGTCAGGATTGCGCCGAGGATCGGACCGATGCAAGGTGTCCAGCCAAAGGCGAAGGCCAGTCCCAGCACGTAGGCCCCAAACGGGCGACCGCCGGGAATGTCGAGATTGAAACGGGTATCGCGCGAGAACGCATTGAGACGAAAGACACCCAGCATGACCAGTCCGAACAGAATGATGATCGCGCCGCCGAGATAGTTTAGCTCGGTGCGCCATGTCAGCAGCAGGGATCCGAGCGCGCTGGCCCGGGCCCCGAGGGCGACGAAGACCGTCGAAAAGCCCAGGACAAAGCAGGCACTCAACCCGAGCGCCCCGGCGCGCGCCCGCAAGCCGACCGACCGCGTCGTGCGCAAATCTGGTTGCCCTGCGATGTACGAGACGTAGCCAGGCACCAGTGGCAGGACACAGGGCGACAGGAACGAAATGGCACCCGCCAGGAAGGCCGCGAAGATGCCGATGCCGGAAATATCCATCATACATCACGATCGTTGTTGAAAGGCCGCCAGACCCACCAGAACGCGACCAGCGGTATCACGATCCATTGCAACACAGGTGACAGGCCCGCATCGAGGATCGGAATGATCGGCATCAGGTCCGAATAGGCCCAGGCCGCGCGGATCACGATGTTGAGCCATTCGCTGAACAGCGTGTATCCGAGCCCGAACACCACCGTCAGGACGGTCACAGACCGCCGCGTCGAGGCGACCAGGGGCCAGCCCCGGCCCGACAGCATGAGGGCAAGCATCAGCGCGCTCATGGCGATCAGGATATCGCCACCCGTGCAATGGACGGCTGCGAAGACAATCTCACCCCAAGTGCCCTCGTTCCAGATCGTGTAGAGCGGCATATGCGCGAACTCCCAGATCAAGTTGGCCGGGATGATCACCGCAAAATACCGACGCAGAGCTGTCAGGGAAACTCCGTCTGTCGAGGACAGCCTGACGCCAGTCGCGACGACACTCATTGAAACACACCTGTCAGCCGGTCCCACCAGTTGGGCTCCCGGCGTCGATGCTGGGCGTTGTTGATCAACTCGCTGACATAGAGGATCAGGTTCACGTTCTTGAAGTCCATGCCATGGAATTTTGCAGCGAACCGCCCGCCGATGTCCACGACATGGGTGACCGCTCCGTGCATCATCATGTCGCTGTCGGCGGTCATCGTGAACTCCAGCCCATATTCCCGCGCCAGAAGGCGCGTCGCGTCATTTGCCTGATCGGATCGTTTGGTCAGAATGACCCAGTTGCTCGGATCGAGCCCATGCCGGTCCGCGTAATCGCGCAGACGAGCCCGATGACATCATCATGCTCGGTCAGCGTTTCCTTGAACATTGGTCTTCTCCTTTTCACTTGCGTTGCCGTGACCGTAGAGATCGGCGTTCTGATGAGCGCGATCCTCATGCTCAAATTCGAGACTGGAATGGCTGATGCCGAACTCTTCCTTCAGCCGCTTCTTGATCGCGCTCTTGATCTCTTCGATCTTCGACCAGCCCTCGGCTGCCACGACGACATGGCAGTCGAGCGCAGCCTCGTGCTCTTGCATTTGCCAGAGATGGACGTAGTGGACGTCGGCGACGCCTTCGACTTTCCGCATCGCTTCGACGACGGCCTCGTTGTCGATGTCCGGCGGGCTCCCGAGCATCAGGGTTCGGATTGGGCCGCCTATTTCAGTGAAAGACAGATACAGGATGTAGATCGCGATGCCGATGGTGATGGCAGGATCGACCCAACGCATGTCGTAAAGGATGATCAGCGACCCACCGACGATAACCGCGACCGAAGCAAGCGCGTCCGACAGGTTATGCAGGAAAAGCGCGCGGATGTTCACGCTGCCCTTCTGCATCGAATAGGTCAGCATTGCGGTCAGCGTGTCGACCACAAGCGCAATTCCACCGAGAATGACGACGGTCCACCCCATGACTTCGGGTGGATCAATCATGCGCATGCCACCTTCGTAGATCAGATAGAAGCCGATCACGATGAGGGTGGTGTAGTTGATCAGGGCCGCCACGATTTCGACCCGGCCATAGCCGAAGGTCATGCGTTCATCGGCCGGGCGGCGCGCGATCTTGCGTGCGGCGAAGGCAATGACAAGCGAGGCCATATCGGAAAAGTTGTGCAGCGCATCGGCGATCAGTGCCAGACTGCCCGAGAATATGCCCCCGACGACTTGCGCAACGGTAAGTAGCCCGTTTGCCCAGATGGCGATGGCAACCCGCCGGTCCCCAGAATTCGGATCGATAGGCGCGTGCCCGTGGTCATGTGGCATTGGCAGGCTCCGCGTGCGCGTGTGTCGCGCGTCGGTCAGTCTTCAGGCGACCGCTGCGAAAACCACGTACGCGCGCATTCATCCAGTGGCGGATGATATGACGGTAAAGGGCACCACGCAGCCATCCAAAGGATTGCTCATGGGACAAATAGAAGGCGTCCGGCGTATCAAACACGCCGAAATCTTGCACGATGCCGGATTTCTGAATGTAGGTATCTTCTCCGTTCCAGGTGACGGGAGGCGCGCCAAGGCAATCCGTGCCCGCGCCATAACCGCAGAGACTGTCCGTGTCCGAGAAAGACGTTTGCAGGACTGTCAGGAAAGCGTCATCCAGGATGAAGCCTTCGAGGTTGAACCAAGCACCTTGATATTCGATCTCAACCCATGAGTGGAGAATTTCTTGCGGAGCAAGCGGATACACCAACTCTGGGACAACACCGCGCTGCAAGCCTTTGTGGATCGTAAACCCATGCAACCGGCAACGAATGCCAACACCACGCAGCAACGCCATCAAGAGCGTCCCTTTGGTATTGCACTGCCCGTAGCCGTCGGAAAGCACCTCGGAGGCGGGGATGTCGTCAGCTCGATTGTATCCGAACGCGATTTCATTCCGAACGAAATCATAGGCAGCTCCGATCCGATCGTATTCGGATAAGCCGCGCCAGCCGCGGGTCTCAATTAGATGCGCAAGAGGCGCGGCATCAAAATCCAGTAATTTGGTGGGTGCAAGTAGGGGGTCGGTCATCTGCAACGGAGTCGCTCCTCGAATCGTCTTGGAACAAGCCTAATTACTATAGTCACTATAGCTTCAACCCTTTCTTTCAGAAAGAATCTCCCGCAACTATTTGCCCGTATGAACTGCTTTGTGGTGTTCGCCGTGTGCGTCGCGCAGAATGTCGATACCTCCCCAGGCCGCGATCCCGGCGACAATCACGCCGACGACGAGGTCCGGCCAGTTGGTTCCCAGCCAGGCGACGAGGCCGCCAGCCAAGACGATTCCGAGGTTCGCGGCGAAATCGTTGTAACTGAAGGTGTTGGCCGCGCGGATGTTGACGTCCGGATCTTTGAGCTTAGCGAGCAGCCAGACGCAGACTGCGTTGATCGCCGCCGCAAACAGGGCCATGGCGATCATGATCGTCCCGAGCGGATCTGACCCGCCGATGTAGCGGCGCCATGCATCGTAGAGGATACCAGCGGCGAACAGGATCAGCAGCCCGCCGGAAACGTTCGCCGCCCCGCGTTTCCATTTGTCGGATCGGGACAAAGCGAAAAGGCTGATCGCGTAGACGAAGCTGTCGGAGAGGTTATCGAGCCCGTTGGCGATCAGGGCACTTGAGTCGCCGAAGGCGCCTGTTGCGAAAAAGGCCACGGCCAAACCGATATTGAGCGCCAGAACGATCCAAAGCGTCCGTCTCTCCATTGAATTTTGTCTAGCAGCCATTTTGTGGTTCCAGCCTGTGTTGTACGACACATTAACTTCTGCGGCTGATCTGCGTTCCAGCCGGAATGTTGGCTGAATTCCTTCAGGCCCCGATTTCCTCGTGCTCGGTCAGGCATTCCGAATGGTCCCGCAACACCTCAAGCACCTTGCAGTCTCCCGTCCGCCCGCCGCTGCATTCGTGAACCATGCGTTTCAGTTCCGTGCGCAGCGCCTTCAGGCGGGCCATGCGCTGCTCCACCTGTTTGAGCTGGCGACGCGCGATGGCATCTGCCTCGTCGCAGGGGCGGTTGGGATGGTCGCTGAGGTCGAGCAGCTCGCGGATCGCATCGAGCGAGAAACCGAGTTGCCGCGAATGGCGGATGAAGGACAGTCGGTCGAGCTGTGCATTGTCGTAGCGCCTCTGTCCGCCTTCGGTCCTGCCAGGTTCGGGCATGAGTCCGATCTGTTCGTAGTACCGGATGGTCTGCACTTTTGTGCCAGTCTTCTTTGACAGAGTACCGATCGTGAGCATTTTCGCCTCCATGAAAAAGATACAGTTTGTGTAGGTTTTGCCGTCGGAATAAACAAGTGTCGGATTCACAGACGCGTGAGTTCAAGCTATACCATGATTTCGTGCTTGAACCTCTAGCGGCTAGAGGATGTATCCGCACATGCAATAAGAATCAATAACAGGCGAACAGGATTGTCCCTTACATCGGCACAGAAGTTTCTTTGGGTTTTGGCAGGCGTGGCAGCGCTTGCCTTCGTATGGCTTTTGCTCTGGTCCGACTATCGTGCCGACCGCGCCCGAACCGACGCCGAACCGCCTTTTTTCGCTAAATTCGAACTGACGGACCACCAGGGTATGGTTCGAACCGAGGAGGACTTTGCGGGGCGCTGGATGCTGGTGTTTTTCGGCTTCACCAACTGTCCCGACGTCTGCCCGACGACCCTGTCAGAGGTCGCGGCGGTGATGGACGGTCTGGGCGACGATGCCGCCAAGGTCCAGCCGATTTTCATAACAATCGACCCCGAACGGGACACGCCCGCCGCACTCGCCGAATACGTCCCGCTGTTCGATGCGAGCATCATCGGGCTGACGGGCACGCCGGAACAAATCGCCGCCACATCCGAGACGTTTCCGATCTTCTTTGAACGCGTCGAAGAGGCTGCGGCGCCGGATGGTTACACGATGGGCCACACGTCGCATCTGTTCCTCTTCGATCCCGACGCGGGCTTTGCCGACTCCTGGCCCTACGGCACCCCGGCCGAAGAGATTCTCGCCGATCTGGAAGAGAGGATCTGATCGACATGAACCGCATATCCGGAGAAACAGCCCTCGGGCTGGCATGGATCATCGCGCTCGTCGCCTCGCTTGCCGTGCTTTTCATCGGCGAGGTGCTGGGGCAGACGCCCTGTGTGCTGTGCTGGTTCCAGCGCGCCTTCATGTTTCCCTTGGCCATTATCCTAGGGCTGGGCCTTTGGTGGCGGGACGGCCGTGTGGGGCGCTACGGCATCGCATTGGCGCTTGGCGGCGGCGCAATCGCCCTCTGGCACATGGGGCTGTACGTCGGTCTTGTTCCCGAACGCATCCAGCCCTGCACGGCCACCGGCCCCTCTTGCACCGATGACAACCAACTGGTCTTCGGCATCCCGATCCCGCTGATGGCCCTCGCCGCCTTCGCGCTGATCGGGGCGCTGTCGGCCCTTTCATTGAAGGACACACGAAAATGAACCGACGCGCCCTGATCCTGTCCGTTCTCGCCTTCGGCGTCGCCGGTTTCGGCGGAACCACCTGGTTTGCAACCCGCCCCGGCCCGGTGGCCGAAGCGGAGCCTGTTGCGCCGGAACTCGCGGACGCGATGATCCGCCCCTACTCGCCCATCCTCGGGCCTGCGGAAGCGCCCGTCACGATCGTCGAATTCTTCGATCCGGCCTGCGAGGCCTGTCGCGCCTTTCATCCCGTCGTGAAGGACATCATGGCCGAGCATGGGGATGCTGTCCGCGTCGTGATCCGCTACACGCCCTTCCACGGCGCGGCATCCGAGGAAGCGATCCGCGTGCTCGAGGCGGCACGCATGCAGGACGTTTACGTGCCGGTGCTTGAGGCCGTTCTGCGGGAACAGCCGAGATGGGCGTCGCACGGTGCCCCGGCGCCCGGCCTGATCCTTCAGATCGCCGCCACGGCCGGACTCGATGCCGAGGCCGCGCGCACGCAAATGATGGCGCCCGATGTCGTGGCGATCCTGAACCAGGATCGTGCCGACGTCGAGACCGTGGGAATTCGCCAGACGCCCACATTCTTCGTGAACGGCAAGCCGCTCGATCCATTCGGGGAGGCAGAATTGCGTCGTCTGGTGGCCGCCGAAGTCGCTGCCGCGCAAAGCTGAATACAAAGGGCAGGATCAGAACGATGAAAAAGTATATTTTGACCAGCACACTGGCGGCGCTTTTGACCCTTGGAGGGTTCTCAGCGCCCGCGCTGGCCGGACCCGAGGATGTTGTCGTCGAGAACGCGTGGTCCCGCGCCTCCATCGGGATGAACCGTCCCGGGGCCGCTTACATGACGATCCGCAACACTGGCGACGAGCCAGTGACGCTGATCGGCCTTACAACGCCGCTCGCGATGATGCCCGAAATTCACGAGACGAAGACAAATGCCGAAGGTGTGAGTTCCATGAACCCGGCGGGGGAGATCGCGATCGCCCCGGGCGAGAGCGTCGCGCTCGAACCGGGGGGCCTGCACGCAATGCTGATGCGGCTGCAAGAACTGATGACGGAAGGGGACACCTTTCCGCTGACCCTGCTTTTCGAAGACGGAGGCGAAGTGACGGTCGAGGTGCCGATCCTCGGAATCGCCGCGCGGGGGCCAGAGGACTGATGCGGCGACGGGCGATCCTGGGGTACGGGGCGGCTGGTGTCGGGGCGGTCGCCCTGATGCTCTTCGTCGGTTGGTGGCAGGTCGATGGACCCGGTGGACCTGAACCTGTCGGGCAGCGGCCTGTGGCCCTGACCGAGATGGATTTCCGTCTGACGGATCATGAGGGCAACGCGGTCGGGCCGGAAACCCTGATCGGTCGCCCGACGATGGCGTTCTTCGGCTTCACCTACTGTCCCGATGTCTGCCCGACCACGCTCTCGGACATTTCGGGATGGCTCGACGATCTGGGAAACGAGGCCGACGAGATGAACGTGGTTTTCATCACGGTCGATCCCGAGCGCGACACTGTCGAAACGATGGCCGAATATGTCGGCTACTTCCATCCTGCGCTCCGTGGCTGGACGGGGCCGGAAGAGCAGATCGCGCGCGTCGCGGACGGCTTCCGCGCCACCTACGAGCAAGTACCGACGGAGAGCGGCGATTACACGATGAACCACACCGCGAGCGTCTTCCTGTTCGCAGCCTCTGGGCGGTTCGTCACCATGATCGACTATCACGAAGCCAGAGAATTCGCGGTGCCGAAGATCCGTCGCGCGCTGGCAGAAGAAATGGAGGGGGCGACATGAGGCTCAGAACTTTGGCGGCGGGTGTCGCAATTGCGGGGACGGTTTCGGGAGCGGCTATCGCCATCTCTGATCTTTTGTCGAAAGAACCCGTGCCGCCGGAACTTGCCCAGGCAGGTAGCTGGATGCCCCAAGGTCCTGAAGCCCCTAGAAACGTTGACATCCTCGTGACGCTGCCCGCGACGGCATGGGCAGAGGATGCACCCGACCTCGGCTCCCTACCCCTTCTGCAGGTCGCGTTCGCCGACAGGCCGGTAAGCGCGATCGAGCCACCGCTGTCGACGTGGTCGCGCGACATTGCACCTGGCGAGACGCTCGATTTCTTGCTGTCCGAAGCTGGACTTGCGGCACCTGACAGAGCCGAAGTTGCCCTCGCGCTTGGCGCGGAATACGATCTGCGACGGCTGCGGCCGGGGCACTCGGTCACTGTTGCTTCGACCATGGACGGCAGCCCCCGCACCGTCGCACTTGCCGTCGAGGACGGGGTTCGGATCGAGGTGGTGTTCGGCGAGCGGTTGTCCACACAGGTCGTGACTCCGGATCCGGAGATCGTAACCCTTGCCGGCGAAGCGGTGATCGACAGCTCGATCTTCGCGGCACTCGAAGAAGCCGGCATACCCGCCCGTTTTTCCGTGGACCTTGCGCAGATGCTGGGTGGGACCGTGGATTTCCGCCGCGAGATGGCCGGCGGCGAAGCACTAAGGCTTCTCTGGCGTGAGGCGCGGGTCGGCGAGGACAGGATCGGACAGCCCGAACTCGCCTTCGCCGCACTGGAGATCGGCGGTTCGCTTTACGAGATCGTATGGCCGGACGACGGCAGCGGTCAGGCGACGATCTACGTCGATGGCGAGGTGCTGCGCGTCTTCGCACAGCCGGTCGAGGGTGCGCGCCTCAGCTCGGTGTTCGGACGCCGCACGCATCCGGTCTTTGGCAACGTCCGGATGCACACAGGCGTCGATTTCGCAGCGGCACGTGGGACACCGGTTCAATCGACGGCACCGGGGCGGGTTAGTTTCATTGGCTGGCGCGGTGGCTATGGCCGTGTGGTCGAAATCTCGCACGGCTCCGACACCATGACGCGCTACGCGCATCTGAGCGCCGTGCCGGAAGACCTGGCACAAGGCCAACGCGTTGCGGCGGGAGATGTGATCGGCCGCGTCGGCGCGACTGGCACGGCGACAGGTCCGAACCTGCACTACGAAGTCCTCGTGGATGGGCGCCCGACTGACCCCCTCACTGACGACCGGCTCGCCGAAGCAGCTGAGAGCGAAGCGGATGATACCGCCGCGCTCTCGCGTCTGGCCGAGGCGCGGGCGCTTCTGAATGAAAACCTCGGCAGCGAGATTGCCGAAACGACAACCGAAAGGCTCTGACCCATGAAACGCATGACCCAAGCTCTTGCCATCACGCTCGCCCTTTTCCCGGCGGCCCAGGCCCTCGCAGAGGCAACGGCGATCGACGTCCGCAAGACGAACGGTTGCGGCTGCTGCCTCTCGTGGATGAACCACCTCGAAGAGAACGGTTTTGTGCCGACCGGCCAGGACATGTTCGGTGGGTCGCTGGTTCGCTTCAAGCTCGACAACGGCGTGCCGCAGCGCATGGTCTCCTGCCACACCGCGCTCATTGACGGCTACGTGATCGAAGGCCATGTACCGGCCGCTGACATCCGCCGCCTTCTCGATGAGCGCCCGGACGCAGTCGGTCTCGCCGTGCCTGGGATGCCCTATGGCTCGCCCGGCATGGGGCCAGAAGACGACCGCGAGGCCTATGATGTCTTCCTCATCCGCGAGGACGGGTCGACGGAAGTCTTTTCGAGCTACGGCGAAGGATAACCTGGCCCGCCCATGGAAAACCTCTCTCCGATCATGCTCGGCTTCCTCGGAAGTCTGGCTGCCGGATCGCTCACGGCAGTCGGAGCAGTTCCCGTGTTGTTTGGACGCATCCCGTCGCGGGCCACACGCGATCTGTCGCTCGGCTTCGCTGCCGGTGTGATGCTCGCCGCTTCCTTCTTTTCGCTGATCATCCCGGCATTGGATGCGGCCGAGCCGATGTTCGAGAACGGCGCGATGCCTGCGGCCATCGTATGCGTCTCGATCCTCTTGGGCATGGGGGCTGTCGCGCTGATGAACGAAAAGCTGCCGCACGAGCATTTCAAGACGGGACGCGAAGGGCCCGAAGCGGCGTCTTTGCGGCGGGTCTGGCTTTTCATCATCGCGATCACGATCCACAACTTCCCCGAAGGCCTCGCGGTCGGGGTCGGCTTCGGATCCGGAGGTATGGAGGGCGGTTTGCCGCTTGCTGTCGGCATCGGGCTTCAGAATGCGCCCGAAGGATTGGCCGTCGCTGTATCTCTGCTGGGCGAGGGATATCCGAAGCTGCGCGCCTGGGGCATCGCGGCGCTGACGGGCATGGTCGAGCCGATTGGCGGCCTGCTCGGGGCCGGGATCATCACGCTGTCGGAACCGCTGCTGCCATGGGGACTGGCCTTTGCCGCGGGCGCAATGCTCTACGTCATCAGCCACGAAATCATCCCCGAAACCCATCGCAGCGGCCATCAGAACAGGGCGACGCTCGGTCTCGCAGTCGGGCTCGTTCTGATGCTGTTTCTCGATGTCTGGTTGGGATGAGGCAATGTCATCATACAAAGTATCTGCGATGATCGGCGTCTTTGCAGCGCTTGCTGCGTTCGCGATCGATCAGATCACCAAAGCCATTGTCGTTGCGAATGCCGTCACTTTAAGCGCCGGGATTTCCGTGTTTCCGGGATTCAACCTCGTCTTTTATCGTAATGACGGCGTGACTTTCGGGATGCTGGGCGGCGCTCCGTGGTGGAGCCTCATCGCTCTCGCTCTTGCCATCTGTGTTTGGCTGGGGGTTATGCTGTTTCGCGCCGAAAATGCGGTCGAAACACTTGCCTATGGCGCGATCATTGGCGGAGCCTTGGGCAATGTTATCGATCGTGTGCGGTATCGGGCTGTAACAGACTTTCTCGATTTCTACATTGGCACAACACATTGGCCTGCCTTCAACATGGCCGATATATTTGTTGTCAGTGGCGTGGGGCTCTTGCTCGCCGCGCCATGGATCAGCGCGCGGCGTTCGATCAAGTCGTGAAACCGAAAATTCTGAACCGCATCGCTCTGCGCCACCGTTTGCTTTCGCGGATGACGCTTGGTTTCGCCGCCGGGGCGCTGACCGTTCTGACTTTCCCGCCTTTCTCGCTTCTCCTGCTCGTTCCCGTTGCCTATTCCGCGTTCTTTGTCGGTCTTCGCGATCTCTCCCTAGGGCGTGCTTTCCTCGTCGGCTGGGCGTTTGGTCTTGGCCAGTTCGGTTTCGGGATTTCGTGGATTGCAGAGAGTTTCTACGTCGAGGCCGAGCGGTTCGGGGCGATGGCGATCCCGGCTGTCGCGGGATTGTCCGCAGGTCTCGCAATTTTCCCAGCCATTGCCGCAGCGCTCTTCGCCGAAATCGCGCGGCGCGGAGCCCTGGGTAGTCTCCTCGCCTGCCTCCTGTTCACGACCTCCTGGACCGCGACCGAGTGGTTGCGTGGTCACGTTCTGACAGGGTTTCCCTGGAACCTCGCCGGCTACGCACTTGCCGACTACGCCGCCCTTCGCCAGACCGCCGCCTGGGTCGGAAGCTATGGGTTAAGCTTTCTCAGCGTGTTCGTCGCGGCACTTCCCGGCGCGGCTGTCATGACGTCCGGGCGGCAACGATTGACCGTTTCGCTCATGGCGCTGGCCGGCATCGCGACGATGTGGGCTGTCGGTACGCTTCGCCTCCAGTCGGATGCACAACAGCCACCCGGTGTCGACCTGCGCATCGTCCAGGGCAACATTCCACAAGAGGAGAAATGGGCGCCCGAGAACCGCGAGGCGACCTTCGCGCGCTATGTTGAGCTTTCAACCCAGCCCGGCGATTTCGACGTTCTTCTTTGGCCGGAAACCGCCTTTCCGGGTTTCCTCGATGAGGATACGGAGGCGCGGGATCGCATTGCCGCAGCGCTACCAGACGGCAGCATGCTGCTCACCGGGGTGCCGGACCGTGTACCGAGCGAGGATGGCACCCGATATTTCAACACGGTCCAGGCTTTTGGCGAGACCGGCAGAATCCTGACCGGATACGCGAAACACCATCTCGTACCCTTCGGCGAATATGTGCCATTCCGTGGCTGGTTGCCCATCGAGCGACTCACGGCGGGTCTGGGCGATTTTACGCCCGGACCGGGCCCGCGAACGCTTGCGCTTCCGGGTGTGCCCCTGGTCGCCGTGGCGATCTGCTATGAGATCATCTTCCCAAGCCATGTGGTCGACGACCTGTTCAGGCCGGACTGGATTTTCAACGCGACAAACGACGCCTGGTTCGGCACCAGCATCGGACCCGAGCAGCATCTGGCTTCCGCACGGATGCGTGCCGTAGAGGAAGGCCTTCCTGTCATCCGAGCCGCGAATACGGGCATCTCCGCGGTCATCGACGCGAACGGTGACCTCGTCGCGCGGCTCGGCAACGGAGAAACCGGTGTAATAGATGCGGCTCTGCCCTCTGCTCATCCGTCAACGCTATATGCGCGCTTCGGCGACTGGGCGCTGCTGGCTCTCATCTTCACTACTTGGGCCGTGGGACTGGCTGCAGGTCTGGTCGGCACACACCGGTGCAACAAGAGAACACGAACGGAGAAAAAGTCATGCTGGTAATCGCGGGCATTGTCGCGGGTGCGATCTGGGGTGGATATCTGGCGCGACGCCGAAAAGGAAACCGGCTGGATATCCTCCAGTATGCGGCGAGTTCGGCGATCGCCTTCGGTCTTCTCACCTATTTCGTTTCGGTGGTCCTCTTGCGCATCTTTGCATGAGAAGGGTTTCGAAACGGCACCGACGTGAGACGTCTTTTCAACATATTACTGTACGGGTTCTTGGCGATCTGTATCACGGCATCGGTTGGTTCCGGGTTGGTCTATTTTCTGCTGAGCGCATCCGTTCCCGACTACAACGAGGACTTCTCGGTAGCAGGCTTAGGTGGACCGGTCGATATTCTGCGAGATGCCTCGGCAATCCCGCACATTACCGCGAGTTCCGCCGCGGATGTCTATTTCGCGATCGGCTTCGTTCATGCGCAAGACCGACTCGGTCAGCTGTTAAGGGCAAGGCGAATGGCCGAAGCTTCTTGGCCATCCGATGAGACATTGTCCGTTGCGCCAGCGGTCTCAGACGCGCTCGAATCCTATGCCGCCGGCGTCAATGCGTGGCTCGAGCTGGTGTCGGCGGGAGGGCGCGGCAGAGGCTCGCCGGAACTGTTGATCGCAGACGAACGGTCGATCGATGCCTGGACACCTGGCGATAGCCTGAGGATTGCCCGGTCTTTTCTGAATGGCCTGCGACCGGAAAGCGCACGGAAAGGAACGCCGAGCTTATCAAGTGCAATTATACCGTCGGATCGACCAAAAGTGCTCGAACTATTTGCGACTGATCCGCAGCAGCGCCTCGATGCATGGGCGATAGACGGTGACCGAACCGCTGCCGGGACACCAATTCTCGCCGCCGATATCAGCGGTTCCCTGTCGCTGCCCTCGGAATGGTATCTCGCCGATCTTCAGTTTTCGACAGGGCCGGCCATAGGGGCCACGATGCCGGGCGTACCTTTCGTTATTGTCGGTCGCAATACGCGCGTCGCCTGGGCCTTCCGGTCATTTCCCGTGCCAGACGAGGAGGCACCAAGGGGGCCGTCACCCGTGCAGGCGGCAGGTTTCCTGACGATGCTGGAGCTGTTCACGCGTTCGGCCGACGCGACCGATGCCATCGGAGTTGCCGCAGACATGTTGCCGAAAGGCATGGAGGCATTGGCCATTGACCGAGAGACCGTTGCCCGATGGCCAAAAGAGGAAGCCGTACGAGCGTTGTCATTTCGCGACATTCGACTGGCGGAGCTTGAAGCGCGGCAATCGATCTTCTCGACTGAAGGCGCCATCGGTGTTCAAAGGGACACCGTAAGTACCGTGGCGCGAACCCTGCTGCCCCTGATGGCGAAGGAGCTTTGGTTCGTGCAGTCCAGAGACAGCATCGAAGGCACCGATGCGAACGACCTTCGTCGTGAACTACTGGACAGGCTTGCGTCGTGGAATGGCGACATGGATCGCTATTCACCGGAACCTCTGCTGTTCTGGACTTGGCTCCGGGCTTTGCAGCAGCGCATTTTGAAAGACGAATTTCCGGCAGCGCAGCAACTCTGGACCCGTCCGAACCCGAACTTTCTTTATGCGGTACTCAGCGATCGTCGCGGTAGCGCAATCTGGTGCGACATCCGCCTATCCTCACCTCGCGAGACATGCGAGGAGCAGGTTCGCGTGGCCCTGGATGATGCCCTTGGCTGGCTGGTCGATCGATATGGGCGCGATCCCTCGACGTGGACCTGGGGGGAGGAGCATAGATTGGACATGCAGTGGTCGCCGATCAGTTCACGTGGGTTGCTGACCAACCTGCTGTCCCTTCAAGCGCCGATTTCAGGCGATCCGTTTACGCAATTCTTGACATCATTTGGTGTTGAAGAAGACCGTCCATTCCTTGTGAGTGCCGGAAGCAATTTTCAGGCGGTCATGTCGATATCGGAAGCAGCGGGATCATACTACATCACGCCCGCCGGACAGTCGGGACATCCGCTATCTCGATTCTACGACAATCTCTTTCCCTCGTGGATACAAGGCGAATACCTCGCCATGTCGACCGATCTGTCACTGGCCCGTGGCGGCGCTTCCGGGATCTCGCGGCTCACACCGGCTACCTCCGACAACCCTCGGATGAGCGAGGGCCAGAGCGAATGATCACAAACTTCTTCTTCCTTTACGACCCTTTCGGCTATGTGCTGTCACCGGTGTCGCTCATTGTTGTCGGTCTTACAGTATGGCTGTTTTTGCGTGGGCTCAAAATACACGCTCGCTGTCTCGGAAGGGTTTCTGGTTGGCGTCGAACCGCCTTCTTTGTCGGCCTCGCGGCCGTCCTCGTCGCGACGAATGGGCCGCTCGCGCCATTGGGGCACAGTCTGTTTTCGGTACATCAGGTCGAGCATCTTCTTCTGCGACTGGTAGGACCGCTTCTTATCGCGGTTTCTCAGCCCTGGCTTGGCCTTCAAGCCGGATTGAAAAGGGAATGGCGCCGACGCCTTGCCGCGATTGGGCGTGCGCGCATCCCGCGATTCTTGGCGCTTCCTGCATCTGCCACCTCCTTGTTGATTGGTGCGCTTTTCGTCTGGCAGATCCCGATGATCTACGCCCTTACACAACGTATTGCGGCGATGGAAGCGCTGGCACATCTGTCTATGGTGCTTGCTGGGCTTTGGTACTTTGCTATGCTGTTCGATCTGCGTGATCCGCCTGAAGGAGCGCGGCGCGGCGCTCGGCTGATGTCAGGGTTCGTAGTGATCGTTTCCAACATCTTTCTGGGCTCCCTGACAACGCTCAAGGAGGTGCCCCTCTATGGATCAGAAATCATCGCAGCGAGCGGTGGTCGACTTCGCGCCCTGGCTGACGAGACAATCGGTGGCTACGTAATCTGGGTCCCGTCGTCGATGGTTCTCATCGCGGCAATCATTCTGGTGCTGAACGGCTGGAACGCGGCGGAGGAACGGCGCTGGACGTCCCGCTACGACCTGATGCGCCAATCGAATGCGGCGGCGCTCGAGTTTCCGGAAACCGCGGAGGAACTGCGTCTGAAAGTAGAGAAGCCGAACCGGGACATGGGCCGTACGCTCGCCCTTGGCGCATTCTCCATGTTCATGGTTGTCATGATTACCGTCGTGACCATCGTCTATGCCCTCGGATAGATTGAATTCGACATGAGACCAGACGCATTCTTCTCCGCTAGGGCCCGCCTGTTTCGCCACTGCCACGGCTGGACACATATTGTAGTGTCCTTACGCGTACCGGGTGCTTGCGCTGGCCCCCGGCGGCGAGCGTCACTTTAGCCGTGATCGCCATCGAAGTGATCAACGTGGCCCTGTGCCGACGATTTTCCTGATCTGACGGAAGATCATCTCCTCCCATCAGGCGTAGATGTCGATCGGTGTTCCGTCTTTCACCATTGCATAGATGTCCTCGATCTGCCGATCTGTGACCGCGATGCAGCCAGCTGTCCAGTCGCGGACATCCGTTGGGTCGATCCCTGGGCGTGGACCACCATGGATGAAGATGTCGCCGCCGGGGGAAAGGCCCTGCGCTTCAGCGAAGGCTATGTCGGCCTCATTCGGATAGGAGATGCCAACCGAAAGATGATACGTACTGTCGGGGTTGCGCTTATCGACTACGTAAGCGCCCTCAGGGGTCCGGCCGTCTCCCTCGAATTGCTTGTGACCCTCAGGAGCGAAACCCAGCCCGACCGGATAGGTTTGCAATACGCGATCGGCTCCGTCCAGAACAAGCAAACGCTGCCCCTTGTAAAGCCGAACACGGGTCACCTCGGGTCCGCCATAGCTGCGGAACTTGCTGGCACAGCCAGACAAAAACGCTGCCAACCCGCCCAACAGGACGGCGCGGCGGGGAAATCGGATGGTTTTCACTGCTCGATGCCTCTTTCGTGAGGTCTGATATGGACATTACGTTACCTTGCAAATGCTGCGTGATCAATGTCCGTGGGCAAGCGCGGCCTTTGCGATCTCTGGACCAACCTGCTCACCGCTGAATGCCTTGCGGGCCTACCGCAGCGCCTTGAGGGCGACCGGCAGGGAGGCCACGGCAAGCCTTAATCGAACAACTCGTGAAGCCAGGATTTGCGCCGATAGCCGTGCTTTCCGCGCCGGTAGCCGCGATCATCGTCGTAGCCGCGCGGCTCAGGCACCCGCTGAGGCGCCACATCGGGTGCCGAACGCTCGATGATCTTGTCCAGTTCGCCCCGGTCGAGCCAGACACCCCGGCAATCGGGACAGAAGTCGATCTCGATCCCCTGGCGGTCGGTCATGCTCAAGGGCACCTCGCAAACCGGACACATCATCCTGCCCTTCACGCTCATGTCTCGTCTCGGCTCCTTTCCGGGTTCTCCCAGTTCAATGACCATGTGCCAGCGCCCCTTTGGCCAAGCCTTCGCCAACCTGTTCACCGCCGGACGGCGGCGCCTTGGCCTCTTGGCTGTTAAGCAGGCGCAGGGCGTTGGCCACCACCAGCAATGACACTCCTACGTCGGCTGCAATAGCGCCCCACATCGATGCCAGTCCGAACGCGGTAGCGACAACGAAAACGCCCTTGGTCGCCAAGGAAATACCGATGTTCTGATGGATAATCGACATTGTCCGGCGCGAATGACCGATCAGCCAAGGCACCTTGCCGAGGTCGTCGGTCATCAGGGCAATATCCGCCGTCTCGATTGCCGCGTCCGAACCAACAGCGCCCATCGCGATGGCGTAATGCGCGCGCGCCATGGCGGGGGCGTCGTTCACCCCGTCGCCGATCATGGCCACCATGTCATGCGTTTCGACCAGTTCTTCGATGGCTGTCACCTTGTCTTCGGGCAAAAGCTCGGCACGGACCTCGTCGATGCCGACCTCGGCTGCAACGGCGCGCGCTGTCCGCTCGTTGTCGCCCGTCAACATGACGATGGTCTTCACGCCTTGCGCGTGGAGCTGTGCCACGATGCCCTTGGCGTCGGGGCGGATACGGTCGCGCAATTCCAGGATGCCGGTCACGCCGGTGTCGTCGCCCACGGCAACAAGGGTGCTGCCAGCCCCTTCGATGCGGTCGCGCAGATCCTTCGGAATGGCGTCGCCGAAACCCTTCTCCTCGGCAAACCGGTCGGACCCTAGCCAGATCGACCGGCCGTCTGTGCGTCCTTCAAGTCCCCTACCGGGAACGGTTCGGGTGTCTTCCGCGGCGGACACATTGATGCCGTCGGCTTCTGCCCGCGCGAGAATGGCACGCGCCAAGGGATGCGAGGAACGTGCCTCCAGCCCAGCGGCGAGGGTCATCAGATCTTGCGCCGATGCTTTGCCCAGCGGATGCACCGCCGCCACCTCGGGCTCGCCCATGGTGATCGTGCCGGTCTTGTCCATGGCCAATGCAGTGGTCTTGCCCGGTGCCTCAACATATGCACCGCCCTTGATCAGCACCCCCGCCCGCGCAGAGGCGGTGAGTGCAGCGACGATGGAGACCGGTGTCGAGATGACCAGAGCACACGGGCAGGCGATCACCAGCAGCACGAGTGCATTGTAGAACCAATAATCCCAGGCCCCACCGAAAATGAGCGGCGGCAACAGGGCAATTGCGATGGCGAGAGCCATGACGATAGGCGTGTAGATGCGGGCAAATTTCGCCACCCACTGCTCCACCGGCGCGCGGCGGGCATGGGCGTCGCCGACCATGCGGATAATCTTGGCCAACACGGTGTCCGAGGCGGCCTTCGTGGCGCGCACCGTCAGTGTGCCTTCGCCGTTGATCGTACCGGCATAGACATCGTCGCCCCGTTCCTTTGGGACCAGCGCACTCTCTCCGGTGATTGGCGCCTGATCGACGGCCCCTGCCCCATCGACAACCTCACCATCCAATGGGATGCGGTCTCCGCCGCGCACGACGAAACGTGCGTTGATAGCAACCGCGGAAGCCGGTACGTCCGCTTCCGAACCGTCATCATAAAGAATTCTTGCCGTCGGCGGCGCCAGGTCCAGCAGAGCTGAAACCGCATTCCTCGCACGCCCGACGCTCCAGCTTTCGAGGAAAAGCGAGAGCGAGAAGAAGAACGCAACCGTCGCCGCCTCGAAAAATTCGCCGAGGCCAATTGCACCCGCGACTGCGACTACCATGAGCAGGTTCATGTCGGGCGACAGCCGCCGTGCGGACGACCATGCCTTGGGCGCCACGAGCCAAACACCGAACAGGATCGCAACCGCGAATAGCCCTGCCTCGACCAGTGGCATCGGCGCTTCGCCGTGCCCTGCGAAGAGGCCGAGTGCCCCCCCCATGCCGGTCTCGATGATGTGCCACAGAAATCCCGCGGCCCAGAAGCCGCCACTGAGCGCCGTAAACAGCCGCTGGCGTGCAAGATGGGCCGCCTGGTCGACCGACGCGTTTTCGGCATCCCAGGGCTTGGCGGTCATGCCGGTGCTTGCGACCAGCTCTGCAATTTCGCCGTCCGATACACTCTTGGCGCTGTCGAGAATAGTCATCCGTCCATTGATCACGTCGAACGCGAGATGCTCGGCCCCGCCGATCTTCGGGCCGACCACCTTGTTCAGGATTGCTACCTCCTCGGCGCAATCGAGGCCGGACACCTGAAAACTGCGCCCGCCCGCTGGCGCGGGCGTCGTCGGAACGATGTCGCCGCACGTTCCGGCGCTCCCGCAGCAGCTGCCGCCGCTTGTCTGGGCATCTTCGGCGTGATCGTGGTCGTGACGATGGGTGTCGGACGGCATGAATGGACCTCTGGATTCGGGTGCTTTACCATGACATAGCCCCTACAGTAGCTAGAGCTTCAAGAGCAAAATACGGTGGTATTTCAGTTTGTTTTATTGCTAGAGGATGCGGCGACCGGCTCCATCACGCCTTGAGGCATGAACAGCCGCTGCAAAGAAAAACAGTCACGAAAGGAAGCTTGATGCGGGTTTTGATGCTGAAGCAAAAAATGATGGTTGCAGTGGTGCTGTCGCTTACGGCCGGATGCGCAGTCCAGCCGACTGGGCCAGGCGACGCGGCAGACCAGCGGGGCAACGTTCCCGAAGCCGTGATTGCAATGGCTGCCCCGGATCAGGATGTTGCAACCGCGCGCTTGGTGCCCGAGGACGGGTGCTACTGGTACGAACACAGCGGCCCCGTTGAAACGACCTTGCTGCCGCTGCGCACGGCGAACGGCAACCCTATCTGCGTCGCGCGGGAAGTGTGACGACGACCCGCACGTCACATCAATGCGCTGAGAGCTAATTACCTCATTCAACTTCTCGCGGTAACGCTGTCCTCAGCCGAATAAAGATGTGCTGTCGATCCGATCTCGACGTTCGGATAAAGCTCGTTGATGTGTGCCATAACCATCCGCACGCAACCCGAACTCGCACGACCGCCGATGCTTCTCGGATAGGGTGTGCCGTGTATCCGAAGATAGGTGTCGCGATCACCGACATAGAGATAGAGCGCCCGCGATCCCAAGGCGTTTTGAGGCCCGGGTTCCATCCCGTCGGCCCATCTTGCGTTTTCGGGATCCCGCTCGATCATATTCTGTGTCGGCGTCCAGTGCGGCCACCTGACCTTGCGCTTGATGTTATAAACACCTGGCTCGTAGAGGTTGCCCCGCGCGATCGCCACGCCGTAGCGCATCGCGGTTCCACCCTCCTCAATGTGGTAGAGATACCGCGCGACCGCATCGACATGGATGTCTCCCGGCACGAGGCCGTCCTTCGCGTCCACACGCTGAGGCAAGAAACGTGGGTGTAGTCCCCAAGGGTTTGACGTGGCCGGATCGAAGCCGGGCGGGCTGACTTGCGCGTCCCATTCAGCCTTCTGCGCCTCGGTGGGCCAGCTATCGGCAAACACAGGGTTGGCCACAGTCGCCGAAAAGAGCGCTGTTGTCGTTTGAATGAAGTGTCGTCTTGTCAGCATGTCGTACCCTTTCGGTTCCCACCGGCGATCAATGGCAAGAACGATATACATTCTCGTCGACTAGATAGGACTTCTAGTGGCTAGAGGTTCAAGGGCAAATTTTCGTGAACGCATGCACGCGACCCTGGTAGCACATGCTTGCCTTGCGGTCGGGTTAACGGCCAACCAGGTCAGGTCCGAATTAGCGTGGTAAAGCGGGAGTCGGGGGGCGGAGTAGGACAGATTTGCCGAATTGGTCCCCCGGTGGATCGGCTTTGGTCGAAAGATACTATCCTGACACCCTGTCGAACTTCACCCGCCCGTGTCATTGGCCGAAACTTCGGCTTGGAACTCACGTTGTCGCTCAGGCCAGGTGCTCTTGATGTAGACGAGGATCGCCTCGATCTCTGCGTCTGTCAGATCCTCTCCGAAGGCCGGCATGTCGCTCTCGTATCCCGGCACGACGGCACCGACCCCGCCTTTAGTGATCTGAAAAAGCATGCGGTCTGAATGGTGCCAGGTGTGGCCTGTGTCATCATGCGGCGGGGCCGGCATTCTTCCGGTGTCAAGACGACGACGCCAATCGGGCTGGCCTTCAAGGTTCGCACCATGGCAACTGGCGCAGTTGTCCGCATAAAGCTGTTGCCCTGCCGTGACCTCGGATGCAAGCACGGGCTCTCCCAAGAACGTCAGTCCCTCGACACGCGGGTCCACCGGTTCCGATTGGGCCAGCACCACAACGCCGGTGGTCGCGAGCGTGGACACTAGGGCAGCGAGGTGCACTGACCGCCTGACCGTACCCTTCGCCAGTCGGTTTTTCGGCCCCTTATTCATCGGCATAGATTGAGATTCCTTCCGGGCCAAAGGCGTAGGTCCTTAGCGTGCCTGACTTGACCGCAGCCATCCCGGGTGCATTCGCGGGCATTCCCGGCAAGGTGATACCCGTTATCGCCGGACGGGTTTCCAGCAGCCGCTCGATGATGTCGACGGGGACGAGACCGCTGACATAGTAGCCGTCGATTTCGGCCAAGTGGCAGCCGATGCCCTGGGCGGGCACACCGACTTCGACCGAGCGTTTGTCGAAGTCGCGGTCATCCACACGCGTTACGGTAAAGCCGTGTTCTTCGAGATAATCCCCATAGGCATCACAGCAGCCGCAGCCCGGATCGCGCCAGATGGTGATCTGCCTTTCGCTGCCCGTCAGACCGGGCGCCACATCGCCTGTCGCTTGCGCCCAAGCCGATGTGGTCAGGCCCACCATTCCGACAATGCCGCTGCCAATCAGACCAAGCGCGTTTCTTCTCTGCATCATTTTCTCCATCATAGTTCTCCTGTTTCGATCCAGGTTGCGCCGCCGTCACGGCTGAATTTCAAGATGCCGCCCAACAGGGCAGCGATGTAGGTCTCGTCTCTTGGATGAACCGCAACAGCGGTCGCAGCTTTGCTGGCCCGCTTTTGCCAGATGACTCCGCCGTCCTGCGATGCCCAGAGGCCCGAACGCAGAGCGGCATACATCACTTCCGGCGCCGAGGGGGCACTGGCCAGCGACAGGATCGGTTGACCGCCTGGCAATGGCGCTTCGGACGGTGGGGCTTCACCCGCAACCAATGCGTCCATCGCGTTGCCTGGCTGCACGTCCTGCCAGCGACAAAAGCAATCGGGCACCCGCGCAAGGCCAACCTCGGTGCCCGCATAGATCCAGATCCCGCCCATGCCGGTTTCAAGCTCGACCGAAGCCAGAGCAAGAGGTTCGCGCTCTGCGTCGTCGAGCCAGGGGCGGTCCATGGCGAGCGACCAGGTTGCGCCGGCGTCCTCGCTCTTCCACAATCCGTCGCCGCGAACCGAGGCATAGATCATGTCCGAGTTCCGCGAGGCGATGGCAACGGCATTGATCTCTCCGTCAGGCAGCCCAGCGTCGCTGACGCGCCACGAAGCGCCCCCATCTTCGGAAGTGCTGACACCGCCCACGGCGAGCCCCGCAACCACACGGCCGGGCCGGTCGCGATGGGTCGCCAGCGACAGCACGTTCCCCGGTGTCTCTGCCGCGGTCCAAGTCCGGCCGTCATCGTCACTGACGAACAGCCCTCCTCTCGCCAGCAGAATGGTATCGCCATCAAAGGCAAGTGCCGCTGGATCACCATCGCTCGCCGCGAGTGCGAACCCCGGCAACATCGAAGCGACGCCGATACTGAGTGCCGCGGTGAGTACCTTGCGCCGGTTTGGCCGACATCCAATCTCAATCGACTTCAATCTGCATGCTCCTCTGCTCATGCGACGCGGATCACGCCCATCATCCCGGCCGCCTGGTGCTCAAGGATGTGGCAATGGAACATCCAGTCTCCGGGATTGTCGGCGACCAGGGCGATTTCGACCTGCTCGCGCGGCGCGATCAGCACGGTGTCCTGCCATTCACGGAATTCGGTCGGCACGCCATCGCGGCTGATGACGCGGAAGGAGTGGCCGTGCAGGTGGATCGGATGGTCGAAGGCAGTGGCGTTCGTCATTTGGAGGATATGGCTCGCGTCGCGCTCCAATGTCAGGAAGGGATCGAGCATGTGCCCTTCGGCCGCGACGCCATTGACGAACCACATGCCGCCACCCACAACGCCACCCATCATTCCGCCCATCATGCTGCCGGACTGGCTCGGGCCCATCTGGCGCTCGACCATGGCGCCCATCATGCCCCCGGTGAACAGGATTTCGTGACGACGGGCTGCGTTCAGATCAGGTTCGATCAGTGGATTGGCTGGAAGGGCAATTTCCCATTCCGGCGGCGTGGCACGCAGGGGCGTTTCGTCAAAGACGACATCCAGCAGGTTAAATTCATTATCGCGATAGGCGCGGTCGACGATTTGAAGCGTGGTTCCCGGGTCGGCAGGGCAATCGAGCATTATGTCGGCACGCATCGCCGGGCCCAGAACCACGACACCGTCAGGCGCGGCGTGCGGGGTGATCGGCTGGCCGTCGAGCGCAATGATGCGCGCGGAAAGGTCGCCGAAGTCGAGCGCGAAGATGCGGGCGTTGGCGGCATTGATCAGCCGCAACCGGATGCGTTCGCCTTGCCGCACCACGAAGACATCGGGAACACGCCCATTTATCGTGACAGTATTGCCCAGACGGCCCGCATGGCTCATGTCCATGGCTGCGCCGAAGTCATCCGCAATCGCCGCGTCCCGCGTCAGCCGCCAGTCGTCAAGCAGCCAGGTGACATCGCGGTCGACCCGCGGCGGGTTGGATTCGTCGATGATGAGTGGTCCGGCCAGCCCACGTCCGACCTGCTCGAAACTGCGCTGGTGGGGGTGATACCAAAAGGTCCCGGCATCGATCGCGTCGAACTCGTAGGTGAAGGTTTCTCCGGGTGCGATCGGCTTCTGCGTCAGGTGTGGAACCCCGTCCATCGCGTTCGGCAGACGAAGTCCGTGCCAATGGACGGTGGTTTCCTCGTCCAGACCGTTTGTGACGACGATGCGCAGCCGATCGCCTTGCCGAACCCGTAGCTCCGGGCCGGGAACCTGACCGTTGAAGCCCCAAACGGGGGTTGCGGGATAAGGTTCTGGGACCAGCCTTGCCTGTCCCGGCGCGGGGCGCAGCGAAAAGCTGCGGATTTGCGGCTCGGCGCGCAGAGGCTTTCCGAAAGCCGCGGCGCCGAAACCCGCCAAGGATGTTGCAAGAAAAGATCGGCGACTGAAACGGGAACTGATTTGGTAGGACATGGATAAACACTCTCTGATTTCACTGTACGCCGCCAAAGCAATTGCTCAGCGACGTTCATGGCCCCGCGCAAACGCCCATTTGGGGGCGTCCGGCACGGAGAAACACACGAAGCGCAATCAAGCGCCGTGTGTCAGATCAGAGGTAGACTCGAGGAGGTTGTTTGGCCGGGGGGCCAGATATTCCGTGCGGAACGTCCATTGGCCGGATTTCATGGGCCGCGGCGGCAGCGATCGGGCTGGTGCCAGCCGGAATCGAAAGAAGAGCGGCCATTCCCGCGGCATTGCACACAAAATCACAGACGGAACCCATCTTACCGTCTTCCAAGCTGCCGCAGGCGTCGCAATCGTCCATCGCCATCATGCCGCTGTCCGTGGAGACCATTGACGAGGCCATGGCAATTGAGCCCGCAGACTGCGCGACCGCGCCGATGGCAAAAGCCACCAGCGAGAGAATGCAGATAAGGCGCGCCCAACGTCTCATGATCTTGATCTACTACCCGCGCGATCCGAATGCCAGCGGCACAAAATCACGTTTCTTGGAACATCCAAAGATTGGCTCGTTCAAATCCTCGGCCAACCGACTTGTTGCAGCGGCAACCACCTGCCTATGACCGCTGGGCAAACGCCGCGAACAGGGCAAGCGTGCGCTCGCTCACATGATGCTCGATCCCTTCGGCATCGCGTTCAGCCGTCTCGGGGTCTAGCCCGAGGCTCAGGAGAAAGCGCAAGACGATCTCGTGGCGGTGCCTGCATTCCTTGGCAAGCGCCCGGCCTTCCTCGGTCAGAAAGACCGAACGGTATTTCGCGCGAGTGATCAGGCCGTCCCGCGCCAGACGGCCAAGGGTTTTGGCGACCGTCGGCGCGGTCACGCCCATCCGGGCCGAAATATCGACCGGTCGGGCTTCGCCGTTCTCGTGGATCAACTCAGCGATCAATTCGACATAGTCTTCCGCCACCTCGCTGCGCCGCGCCTCGCGCACACCGATGAAGGCCTCGGCGCGGGATTCGACCGCACGTGCCTCTGCCTCGGTTGATTCAAGGTTCTCATCATCAATCATGCCGTCACCCTCGCACGATCAGGATTGACTCGTAAAGCCTGAGCGATGATTATTAGCCTATGCTAACTTTTTGCGCCGGGACTTTGGCCTGCGTGTCATCTGAAGGGACAACGTCCATGCCTGTCGATACCAGCAAGCGAGGGCGCGAGGTGTCGTCCGCCGTGGAGACATCGCTGCCCACAGCGCCACCTGGCGTCGTCACGGAGCCAGTTTCGGCGTCGCGACGCGCGTTGTTGGTCGGCGGTCTGGTGGCTGCCGGCGGAGCGGCCGTGGCCGCGAGCCGCGCGCAATCCCAGGCAACGCCCGACCCGATGGCGGGGCATGCTATGCCCGGCGGGGCGGTCGATCCGTATTCGGCCCATGACAGTGGCATGGCGCATGGTAACATGACGATGGTCGGCCAGGTCGACCACGCCCGGAACGGGTTCGACCCGACGGCCATGCTGACCGACTGGGAGACCGGTCGCACCGAAGTTCTGCCGGATGGGCGCACGTTGCGAACGTTCGAGGTGGACGCCATCGACATGGAAATCGAGATCGCTCCCGGCGTGTTCTTCCCCGCCTGGACGTTCGATGGCCGCGTTCCCGGCCCCGCCCTGCGAGCGAAGGAGGGCGAACGGCTACGGATCGTCTTTCGCAACCTTGGTTCACATCCCCATTCCATGCACTTTCACGGCATTCATTCAGCGCGCATGGACGGTGTTCAAGGCGCCGGGCTGATCGATCCGGGCGAGGAGTTCGTTTACGAATTCGATGCCAAGCCCTTCGGCTGCCACCTCTACCATTGCCATGCCCTGCCACTGAAACGGCACATGCACAAGGGCATGTACGGCCTTTTCGTGGTCGATCCGGATCCGGCGCGCCACCCCGAATTTGCGGCCGTTGCGGCGTCGCGTGTGCTGGGCAGCCCGGAAAACGCCGAATGGCAGGAACTGGCGATGGTGATGAACGGCTTTGACACCAATTTCGATGGTGAGAACGAGGTCTATGCCGTAAACACGGTCGGCCAAGCTTACATGAACGCGCCGATCCGGATCGACAAGTCGCGCCCGGTGCGCATCTACCTCATGAACGCGACCGAGTTCGATCCGATCAACTCGTTCCACCTGCATGGGAATTTCTTCGACTATTACGACACCGGCACCCAGCTCACGCCGACCCTGCGCACGGTCGATGTGATCATGCAGTGTCAGGCGCAGCGCGGCATCCTCGAGTTCAGCTTCGCCGATCACGAGGACGGGATGTATATGTTCCATGCGCACCAGGCCGAGTTCACCGAACTTGGCTGGATGGGCTTTTTCGACGTGCGAGAGGCCGGAGCATGACCGATCATATCCAACGCAGCCGCCCGCCAATGACCCGCCTGCTTCTCGTCCTCGTGCCGCTGGCCGTCATGCTGGGGGCTTTCGTGTGGATTGCCTCGCTCGATCCGCTGCGCGGCTTCAACAATGGCGCGCCCCCGGTCGAGGCGTTGACCGTCGAACGGACGATCCTCGATGGGTCGGGGATTTCGCTCAGTGTGCGCGCCGGCGGATCGGAAGCAATGGTGGTCGCGCAGGTCGCAGTGGACGACGCCTACTGGACCTTCACGCAGGAGCCCGCGGGGCCGATTGCCCGCGGCGAAGCGGTCTGGTTGCGAATTCCCTATCCGTGGGTTCTCGGCGAGGCCCATCGCGTCAACCTGCTGACCAACACGGGCGCGACCTTCGGGCATGAGATCGGGGTCGCCGTCTCGACGCCAAGCGCCACCTGGGGGCAACTCCGGCTGCAGGCAGTGATCGGAGCGATCGTCGGCCTATTGCCGGTTGCGCTTGGTCTCATGTTCTTTCCGGCGATGAAGGGCGTCGGGCGAAGCGGGATGAACTTTCTGCTCGCACTGACGGTTGGGTTGCTGGCCTTCCTGCTGATCGACATGACTGCGGAAGCGGTGGAGTTGTCCGGCGATGCGGCGGCGATATTCCAAGGTTCTGCCATGGTCTGGCTGGCGGCGCTTACAAGCTTTCTTCTATTGATGGCTATCGGGCGCTGGCGCGGCAATCCGGAAGGCATCGCGCTTGCGTTCTACATTGCCCTCGGAATCGGGCTTCACAACTTCGGCGAAGGGCTGGCAATCGGCGGCGCATTCGCCGCCGGGTCGGCGGGGCTTGGAACTTTCCTCGTCCTAGGCTTTGCCTTGCACAATGTCACCGAGGGCATAGGCATCGCCGCCCCGATGCTTCGTGCCCGGCCAACGCTTTGGACGTTTGCCGCTCTGACCCTGCTCGCCGGTGGCCCGGCCATCCTCGGAATGTGGGCGGGCAGCCTTGCCTATGCGCCGCAATGGTCGGCACTGGCACTCGCCGTCGGAGCGGGTGCGATCCTGCAAGTCATGGTCGAGGTCAGCGCCTACCTTGTACGTCAAAACGCCGACAGGCAGGCGGCGCTGATGTCACCAGCCGTACTGGTCGGGTTTCTGGGCGGCATCGCCTTCATGTACGCGACGGCGGCATTGATCAAGATCTGAGCGGTGATCGGCTGTTTCGGCTTCATGGGGCGGTCGCCCAGCTCTATAAACTGACCCCGTCTGTCCACGGGTAGATCGCAATTTTCGTGCCCCAGTTTTTGCGCCCAAGAGACTTATTCTTTCGTGATTTCGAAATAAAGAATTTGAGGCTAGAGCGACTAGAGGATCCCACAGATAGGTGAAAACACCGCAAATCCATCTGACTACTATTTCTGAGCCGCACGTCGAAATCGACTGTCTCATATTTTTGGTCTGTCACGATTCTGGTCCTCCGTTGAACTATCAACAAATGTTACGCACCAAAACGAGTGCTTCTTTAGAGGTGTTTCATGGCATCGCCCGCCACATGCGGAAACGCACCTGTTCGGTCACCTCGCGGATTAGACCTTGCGCTTCCATCCAAGCAAGGTTGCGCTGGACGGCGGCGCGGCTGGCACCGGTCAGGGTCTCGGCCATTGGAGCGGTGTCGCAATTGCTTTGCCGTTTCATCAAAAAGTTCTTACAGGATTCCAGTAGGATGAAGCGTAATCCGACGTGGTATTTTACGTTTCGATTTCAATTTTTAGCTCGCGTTTCAACAAGCGAGAACATGGGGCAGAAGATGGGGTTTAGAAACCGTGGAGCGGCGGGTTCATGACGCTGCGCGAAAACGAAGCGTCTGACGAGGCTTGGGCCAAGGCAACGCGTATCGCGCGAGAGCTGGATCGCATTTTGGACGGGCAAGAGCCTATGCGCACCGCAGTTTCTCGGGCCGCATCCGAATTGCGTCTCTCGACGCGCCAAGTCTACAACCACCTGCGCCGATATCGTACCGAACATCGGGTGTCTTCGCTGTTGCCAAAGACAGGTGGAGCTAGGCGCGCGAGGATCAGCCCGGCTGTTGAGGAAATCATTTTGGCAACCCTTCGGGAGATGTGGCTTCAGCCCGAGCAACCGGACCTTGCGCCGATTGTCGATGAAATCCGCACCCGTTGTGACAGCGAGGGTCTTGATCCGCCTGCCTATGTCACCGTTTCCAAGCGTATCCCACGACTGTTCACGCCCGAGGAGATTGCACGACGGCGACATTCAGGAGGAAAAAACCTACGGCGCCTGAAACCCCGCCCAGGTTATATCCGGGCCAACCACGCACTCGATGTCGTCCAGATAGACCATACCCCCGCCGACATCCAGTTTGTGGAAGTCATCGATGGTCAGGGCATCTATGTTGGACGCCCCTATCTCACCATCGCAGCTGATGTTGCAACAAGCGCGATTATCGGCTTCTGCCTGACCCTTGAGCAGCCCTCACGCTTGTCGGTCGCCCTCTGTCTGGCGCAGGCGATGTGCCGCAAGGAGGACTGGCTGGCAGCGCGCGACATCAATCATTCCTGGCCGATGTTTGGCCGCCCGAAGATGGTCGTCGTGGATTCCGCCATGGAATTCAGAAGCACCAGTTTCATCCTGGGTTGTGCCGAGTACGGGATTGCAATTCAAAGCCGGAACAAGGGGACCGTCCATCGTGGCGGGGTTGTCGAACGACTTCTAGGCAAGGTGAATACGGTGCTGCGCTCCCTGCCTGGCAAGACCGGGCGTTCCATCGCGGATCGGGGTGAGTATCTGTCCGAAGACCGTGCGAGGCTCAACTTTGCAGACCTCGAACGCTGTATCGCGCTGGCGATTATCGATCACAATCTTAGCCAGAATGAACGCAAGCTGACAGTCCCGACCAATGAATGGGAACGAAAATGCCGTCAGCCGGACGGCCCGGAAGACAACCCTTTCGACGTTCTGCTCAGCTTTCTCCCGAACAAGACACGCAGGATTTCACCTCAAGGTGTCAGCCTGTTTGCCAACGACTATTTCGATCCATGGTTGGGCCCGTTGGTCGCCCGCCGTGATCGATTGGGTGCTCTCGATGTTCGTTATGATCCTCGGGACATTAGTCACATCTACATCAAGGATCCCGATACAGGAGCCTGGCGCCCTGTGGAGCGGCGGGATGGACTGCTTGAGGCGGTCACCCTCTGGCAGCACAGGGCCGAGAGAAGCCGAGCGCGCGAAACCGGCCGACGCCCGATCGAGGAGAAGACCGCGATCCGCCGCGAAATCGCGGCGACGGTAGATGCCTCGGCATCGAAGAAGCAAAGGCTGAAGGAAGTCGCACGGGCCAGGCATGCGGCTCATGCGCCGAAACCCTACCAGAGCCTCACTTCTTCCCCGACACCAATCCGCGAAACACCTGACCCTGAGCGCCCGCGCCGCGTCTTTCCGGTTGAGGATTGGTGAAATGACGGATCACCTCCTGGACTCCGCCGCATCACTTCTCGATGCCGGTGACGCGTGCCGCATCGCCCATATCCGGACGGCCCGTTGGATCAGCCATCCTGTTGCAAGTCGCGCCCATAACGCCATGCGTCTGCTACTCGATCGGCCAGTAACTTTGCGCCCCAGAGGGCTCTTGCTGACGGGCCCTTATCACAATGGCAAGACGATGATCGCCGAACGCTTCGCGATTGAACATTTGCGTCAGTCAGAACGTCAAAGGATCTGGGTGATCCAGACCCGAGAAGGTGCCGGACTGTCTCACTTCTATGCCAGCATTCTTGCCGGGTTGCGCGCGCCTCAGGCCTCTGGTTGGCGAAGCCTGTCGCGCGCGGGCGAGCAGGTGGATCATTTGCTGGACAGCTTGAAACCCCGCCTGCTCATCTTCGATGAGTTTCACAGCGCCCTTCGAGGGCGCCGACAGGACGTGAAATCTATCTTTTCGTTCCTGCGCCGCATCGCAAGTGTCCACGATATCTCGCCCGTACTGGTCGGCGAGGTTGCGGTCTATGACGCGGTACACGACACCGAGGAGATGGGATCGCGGTTCGATACGATCCCTGTTCCCAGATGGGCGTATGACGAGGATTTCGCGACGCTCCTCGATAGTCTTGAAACCTGCATGCCTCTCGCCCGCGCCTCGGACCTGTCGCGACCGTCACTGGCTGAGATCATCCATGAATTGTCAGAGGGCTTGATCGGAGAGGTCGTCGATATCGTGAGCAACGCGGCTATCACGGCGATAAGGAACGGCGAGGAACACATTTCTGAAGCGACCATCGCCTCGCTTGGTTACACGCCCCTGTCGAAACGCCGAAATGCTCCTTTGCGCCGCGAAATGATGTGACCCAGTCTGCGTCCGAGATCACAGTCACACCTGCGCGCGACTACGGCAATGAGGTGGGGCAAGGCTGGCCCGTCGTTGTTGAACCGGCACCCGGAGAGCTGCTGTCGAGCTGGCTGCATCGGCTGGCCATGGCCAATGGAATTCCACCTCAATATTTTGGGCGGGTTCTGGATGTCGCAGGTGGAGATTGGTCTGCGAAGCTTGACCGTGACCTTCCCGGGCGAATCCTCAATTTGCTGGTCGAGCGAACGCGGTTGCCTACCGAGGATATTGATGGCTTGGCTTTGAACCGCGACCCGCTGACCCGGTTGCGCATGCGGCAGACCACAGGATCAGGAGATGCCCGCGCATCGACCGCCCGGGTCAATCGCCTGCAATATTGCCCGGCATGCCTGAAAGAGGATCGCGCACCGTTCTTCCGGCGCGGCTGGACTTTGGCGACGCGCGTTTCCTGCTTTCGGCATGGATGCAGCTTGCGCGACCAATGCCCTGCCTGCGGCGGCGGCATTGCGCCTTCACGACAAAACCGGCTTCTGCGGCAACAATTCTGCGTCTGGTGTGATGCTGATCTCCGAAAACCCACCCTGCCCGCCGAGTATGATGTGCAGCGTCTCGAACGGCTCATCGACGATTTGCTTCGAATGCATGTTGCGGGACATGGACGGCATGGAAAGACATCCCTGCCCGCCATGCTTGGGGCGGCTTGTTTCACGTTCAATGGCCAGCCGACGTCAATTTCGCGCTTGCCGCACCGGGTCCGCTACGTATTGTTCCGCCAGTTGGCCGATGGAATGACGCACCTCCAAAAACGTTCCGTGCATCCTGCAATTGATCTCTGGACCCGCATTGCACGGGCTGCGCCCAAGCATTCCGACTTGGTGGCGTTATTGAGTGCAGAGATCACGTCACAGATCACACCGGGAACAAAGACGCGCTCCAGACATCCTGATTTGGCGGACTTACAACAGGTCATCGTTCGCCTTCATTCAAACCGCCGCACATCATTGGCAACGGCTATGCCTGCGAATTGATGACCCCTGCATCCTCCATCTGCTCCCGATCGGGCAGGTCCTGCAGCGACTCCAGATCGAACGCGACCAGGAACTGCTCCGTCGTCACATAGGTATAGGGTGCCCCGCGCCGCGGCGACCGTGGCCCGGTGACGATCAATCCACGCGCATGCAATCTTCCGATCAGATCTCGGCTGATCTCTTTGCCGAAGATGTCTTTCAGGCCGTCCCGTGTGATCGGCTGGTGGTAGGCGATGGCGGCCAGGACAGCGACATCGTATTCGCGCAGATCGAGATCCTGATCGCCGACATCTGCGGCCGTCCTGATCACCGCCGCATAGGCCGGTCTCGTCCGCAGCATCCAGCCGCCGGCCACCTGCGCCACTTCGAAGGATCGTCCTTCGAGATCGGCGACCAGGTCTTCGACCAACAGATCGACCGAAGCCCCCTGCCCCACCACGCGCGCGAGGTCCTCGCGCGGCACCGGCGATGCGCTGGCGAAGAGAACGGCTTCAATCCGCCGCATCCATTCGCGCCAGCGCAATTCGGTTGGCAGATCGTCCAATTCCCGGTCGAGGTCGGTTTCGGCGTGATCTTTGACCATGCCTAGATCCCGTAAAGGCGGAAGGTGTCACGCCCGGTGAGCTCTCGGGCGACCCCTAACGCCACCAGCCGGTCGCAAAAGCGGCGCGCTGCCCGGTCGGACCGCAGTGAGGTAAGCGCGGCAGGGGCAATGGCATCCCGTGCCAGAAAATGGGCCACTGCCTTGTCAGAACCCCTGGCTCGCAGTTTCGGTGCGGCCTCTTTGAGCCGTGCAGCGCGTCGTTTCAGATCGATGGCCTGGTGCGTTGTCTCAACTGCTGCCGTCCCAATTGCCTGATGACAGGTCAACCGCAACTCCTCGCCGGTTTTTCGAAGATCACCGCGCTTGAGGCCGAGTGCCAGAAGCGGCAGGACATGGCTCCACCCGAGCGCCTGCGCCAAAGTTGCATCCGCAAGAAGCAGTGCGGCGGCGAAGTCGCGGGGTCGATCTCCAAGAACGGCCTCCAGGACGGTGGCCGCTTGAGTCACCGGAGCCGCCTTCACCACTTCGAGCCAGGTTGCGATCTGTTCCGGTTCCAAAGTCGGCAGCGCCCGGTTCAATGCCTTGGCCGCCACCGGCCGTTCCACCGCGCGCCGCCAAGAAAGATAACTCTCGCCCGCTGGCCCCGGGCTGTCACCCGGCTGCAGAAACGCCAACGCATCCCGCAAGTCTGCCACCCTTTCCGGCCGCCCCGAATGTACCACACAAGCCTCCGCCGCGCGCAGCGCCAAACTTTCCCGCAACAAGGCTTGGGGGACGTCATCGCGCCCGATCACCAGATGCAGATGCGCGAGCGCCGCGCCCGACAAAAACGCCACATCTTCATGGGTTTCGGGGCGTGCGGAAGTGACCCAGGGCGGCATCCGAGGTAAGATATCAGGGTCGTCAATGAAGGTCGCTCGAGCATATGCCATGCCACAACACTATCCGATGGCGGCGCTTTGTTCTACCACATACTGTGCTAACCGCCCCGCTTTGCCGTATCCAGTTTTGTCCAATAACCTTGCGTTATCGGACGGAAAAATGATATGCTCGGAAACATGAGCAGTATCACGAATAGCGGCACCAAAATCGAGGATTCTGACGCGTCTGACGCAGAGATTTCGAGCTCAGCACCCCATACCGCGCCGAACAGTGACGAGCGCGACGAGAGAACCTCTCGGGACGGAGCCTCAATCGCTCTGCCCGCCCATGTGGCCGGCTCCGGCGCGCTCGACCGGCTGATCGATACCGCCCGGGACTATGCCGAGGCCTCGACGGCTGGGAACACGAACAAGGCCTACGCCGCCGACTGGAAACACTTCACCCGCTGGTGCCGGTTGAAAGGCACGGAGCCTCTGCCCCCCTCGCCGGAGATGGTTGGACTTTATCTGGCTGATCTGGCCGCCGCGACCGGGAAGGCCCCTGCTCTCTCGGTCTCCACCATTGAGCGGCGCCTCTCCGGCATCGCTTGGAATTACAGGCAGCGAGGGTTCACTCTTGATCGCAAGGACCGCCATGTCGCCACCGTTCTGGCCGGGATTAGGCGCAAACACGCGCGTCCGCCGGTTCAGAAGGAAGCGATCCTGCCCGAGGACATCCAGGCCATGGTGGGCACCCTTCCCTATGATCTCCGCGGGCTTCGAGACCGGGCGATCTTACTTCTGGGCTATGCTGGAGGTCTCCGTCGCTCCGAGATCGTGAGCCTTGACGTGCACAAGGATGATACACCGGGCTCCGGCGGTTGGATCGAGATTTTCGAAGATGGCGCTCTGCTGACACTGAACGCCAAGACCGGGTGGCGCGAGGTCGAGGTTGGGCGCGGCTCAAGCGACCAGACCTGTCCTGTCCACGCACTTGAGCAATGGCTACACTTTGCGAAGATCGACTTTGGGCCGGTCTTCGTGCGCACCTCGCGGGACGGCAAACGTGCCCTCGAGGCCCGCCTCTCCGACAAGCACGTCGCTCGGCTGATCAAGGCAACCGTTCTGAAGAGCGGCGTCAGATCCGATCTGCCGGAAGCCAAAAGGCTGGCAATGTTCTCTGGACATTCCTTGCGCGCCGGGCTCGCCTCGTCGGCAGAGGTTGATGAGCGCTATGTTCAAAAGCACCTGGGACATGCGTCGGCCGAGATGACCCGGCGTTACCAGCGCAGGCGCGACAGGTTCAGGGTGAACCTGACCAAAGCCGCAGGGCTGTGAAGCTCAGGAATCTTGACGCGTTGGTGAAGCGCTAAGATGAAATTCCAGCGCTTCAGTTTCAGCTTTCTGCTTCAATTGAAATCGGGAATTAAACGCGACAACTCCTGTCACTCGGCCAAAATCTTACAGAATCATCGCCTCAACTGGACGAAAACCACGTAAATATCCAACAAAGCCTTGGGGTTAGTTCGCGCGAGCAGAAAATATCTCGAAGGGTATCGGCTTCGCCAGACGCGGCCTTTATCGTTAGGAATCAATGCGTTATATAGCGCGGGCCCCGCGCGGCCAAATTGGTGCTGTGGATAACTTTTGCACTACATCTAGATTCTTCTTGCCGGACTCAGATGTTCGTGGCATTTCCATTCTGACGGCAAAACGCGTCAGACGTGGCTTTAACCGTCAGAACGACAAAGAGCCTTAGCAAAGGCCATGAGAGGCGGCAGAACATGGATGATCGAAATACGGGCTACGCGCAAGGCATAGGCTCTTCTGACATCGGAGCATTCGCAGACAGTCTTGCTGAGTCGCTTGACCGGCAGATGAAAGTTGCGTTCGAGCCAGAAGAACGCAAGTCCTTGCGCCGCTTCAGCTCGACCGAGGTCGCCGAGTTGCTGCGCGTTAGTACGTCGAACCTGCGCAACCGCCACAAAGATGGCAGCTTCCCAGAAGTTCACACTGACGGTCGCGGTCATAGGTTCTACACGGCCGAAGAAGTTGACGACCTCCGCAACATTTTGGCGCGGACAGGCAAAAATGCTGACGCGTACAGACCTGGCCGCCGAGACGGTGACCGTCTTCAGGTCATTTCGGTCGTGAATTTCAAAGGCGGCAGCTCGAAGACAACAGCGACAATCCATTTGGCACACAGGTATGCCCTGCGTGGCTACCGCGTGCTTGTTCTGGACCTCGACCCGCAGGCCAGTTTGACGACATTTTTCGGCTTCCGGCCTGAGCTCGAATTCGCCGAAGGCGGCACAATCTACGACGCATTGAGATACGATGATCAGGTTCCGCTCTCGGAGGTCATCCAGAAAACATACTTCCACAAGCTCGACATGGTCCCGGCTGGCTTGATGTTGTCCGAGTACGAAACCGAGACAGCGAATGCCCTTGCGCGCAGGGTTCAGCCGATTTTTGCAGAGCGTCTTGCTCTGGCGCTAGAGGAAGTCGACTCAGACTATGACATCGTGCTGATCGATTGCCCTCCGCAGTTGGGCTTCCTGACATTGACAGCATTGGCAGCGTCCACGGGCTTACTTGTGACGGTCGTCCCCGGCATGCTCGACATCGCTTCGATGAGCCAGTTCCTCAAACTCGCTTCGGAAACGGTCAAAGCCGTCGAAGAGGCGATTGGACGACATGTCACTTGGGACTTCGTAAAGTTCCTGATCACACGCTACGAGCCGTCGGACGGACCACAAACGCAAATGGCCGGGTACCTACGTTCAATCCTTGCGGGCCAAGTCATGACTGAACCGATGCTGAAGTCGACAGCCATTTCTGACGCCGGCATGACTCAGCAAACCATCTATGAGGTAGACCCGAGCCAGCTCATTCGGAAGACCATTGATCGGGCTTTGACCAGCGTGAACAGCGTTGCCGATGAGCTGGAGCAGACAATCCAAATGGCATGGGGGCGTCGCTGATGGCTCGAAATATCTTCAACCAGCCACCGAAAGACGAGAAAGAGTCGGCAGCCCCCTCCCCTGCCCCGGTCAAATCCTCGAAGCTACCTGGCTCGGTTGGCGGATTGCGGGACTCTCTCCGGGAAATCACTGCCAACTCAATCCGAGATATCGAACCCGACCGGATCGATATGGATGGCCTCCGGGATCGCCTGATCCTGGAAGATAGTAGCATTGAAGATCTCGCCGAAAGCATTCGCAAGCATGGTCAGCAAGTGCCGATCATGGTTCGCCCCTCTGACCAACCGGATCGATACCGCATCATCTACGGGCGTCGCAGACTTGCAGCCATTCGAAGAGTTGGTGGAACCGTCAAAGCGATCGTTCGAACGCTCGATGATGATGCTTCTCTGATCGCGCAAGGTCAGGAAAACAACCTGCGGCTGGATCCGTCCTTCATTGAAAAATCTCTTTTTATCAAAGAGATGCAGGAGGCCGGTTACAAGCCTGGCGTCATTCAGGACGCCCTAGGCCTCACCCGGCAAGGTGTGTCGAACCATCGTGTAGTCATCGAGCAGCTGCCTGACGAACTTGTCCGGCTTATCGGCCCGGCTCATGGCGTAGGTCGACGCCAATGGGGTGATCTTGCTGCACTTTCAGAGAAGGTTCCGCTTGTCGACATTGCGCGTGAGACACTTGCCTCTCTGCCTGACACCACTCCAAGCTCGGACAAGTTTCAAGCCGTCTATGTTGCTTGCTCCAGCAAGGCGCGTGGCGCAGCCGACCAAAGCGCCCGTGGCCAAACGACCGTGGTAAAGGACAATAGTGGTAGCCCTGTCGGCACACTTTCAGTCGATGGCAAGTCGATCGCTATCAAGATCACCCGCAAGGACAACCCGGAATTCGGCCAATGGCTCGAAGAGCGCGCGGAAACCACGCTGCGACAGCTTTTTGAACAATGGCAGAATGAGAGAGGCTCGGGGAGCTGATCCCCGGTCATAACCAAAAACACGAGCAGAGGAGAAAGGCGAAGACCAAAAAGAAAAGAGCCCCCCAAGGTTTCCCCCGGAGAGCCCTCATCATCTGATTAGCACCTGTGATGTAGCAATCTCCGACATACCGGTCAAGAGTCACCGATTCGGTGGACGTCTTTTTGTTGCCTTTTCTCGCCAATAACAGCGGGAAGAGCCGGGGAAGCTGTGGGCCGCAACGGTCGTCGTTCAACAAACATGGCATTCACAAAGCTTTCCGTTCAGACCTTTGGCGTCGGCAAGGGCACCCCCGCCACGTCAACACCTGAAACCGACATCTGGGCAGTCTTCCGCGCGCTCAGAGATACTCGCAGCCTGTTCGGTCTCCGTCCAGGACATGTTCAAACGCTCCAAGCGATGCTGAGCTTTCTCAAGCCTGGGCATGGAGACACAGTCTTCGCTTCCAACGACGAGATCTGCCGTCGAGTCGGCGGGATCGATGAACGAACCCTCCGTAGGCACATCGATCGCTTTGTTGAACTCGGTTTCATGAAGCGCCACGACAGCCCAAATCGCAAGAGATACCGAGTGAAGTCCTCCGAAGGTCAGTCCATTAGCTATGGCTTGTCGCTGGCTCCGTTGCTCGCGCGTGCCGGCGAACTACTTGCGACAGCCCAAGCGATGGAAAACGCTCGTCGGGATCGCGTGTTTTTGCGAAAGCAAATCCTAACCAAACTTGCTCAGATCGACGAAGCTGACCCCGAGAACGAACTCACTCATCAGGTACGCCGAGTTCTTCGGAGGAAGCTCTCGATCGCGGAGTATCGTACTTTGCTCGGCGAACTGGAGGCTCAATGCAAACAGATGTCCACCGCGGTGGACGCACCAGAAACAATGAAACTGCCCGCCAATGACGGGCAAACTGTCCGCCACCATTCTAAGTCTAAAAAAGAACAAAAAGATTTAGAAAGCGGGACCAACAGCCAAACACCTCCCCTGCAAACGCTCACAACCGTTTGTGACCAGGCTACATCGTTCGCAACGAACTCACTTAGGAACTGGCACGATGTCGAAAGCCACGCGAGAACGCTCGCTCCAATGATGGGAATCCACGAAAGCACCTTCGAAAAGGCTGCTAAGAAGATAGGCTCTCAAAAAGCATCATGCGCCATCTTCATAATTCTCCAGATGAGCAATCGCATCCGAGACTTTGGAGCGTATTTCCACAGCATCACGCTCGGTCGCAGAGAAACTGACTTCAACCCATCACTGTTGTTGGAAAGGCTTTCTAGTTCTGGGGCAGCAACTGCGTGATGTCCACCGCGGTGGACATGTCGAGAGGTAGAGATGGGCTGTGAAAGGGGTGACGGGAAGTGAGATCGGGAGAGTGGCTTCCGGCGCCCGTCGCGGAGAAGATCTGATGGCGAAATCTGCCCAGAAAGTCACCCTGTCCCCGTCCCGGGACATTCCCTTCGACAAACTCGTGCTGAGCCAGTCCAACGTCCGGCGCATCAAGGCCGGCATCTCCATCGAGGAACTGGCCGAAGACATCGCCCGCCGCGGGTTGCTGCAGAGCCTGAGCGTTCGACCCGTTCTGGCGGATGATGGTTCCGAGACCGGCAAGTTCGAAATCCCCGCTGGCGGTCGGCGCTTCCAGGCCCTGTCTCTCCTGGTGAAGCAGAAACGCTTGGCCAAGACCACGCCCATTCCCTGCATCGTGCGGGATGCCACTTCCGCGATCCTCGCCGAAGACGACTCGCTCGCTGAGAACATGCAGCGCGCAGCCCTGCATCCGCTCGACCAGTTCCGCGCCTTCGTGGCGCTTCGGGAGAAGGGTCAAGGCGATGAAGAGATCGCAGCCGCCTTCTTCGTCACGCCGCAGGTGGTGAAACAGCGCCTGAAACTCGCCGCCGTGGCCCCTGCCCTGCTCGAGCTCTATGCCGAGGATGAAATGACGCTGGAGCAGCTGATGGCCTTCACGGTCAATCCGGACCACGAGCGTCAGATTCAGGTCTGGGAGGCGATCAAGTCGTCCTGGAACAAGGAGCCCTATCAGATCCGGCGCATGCTGACGGAAACCTCCGTGCGGGCCTCTGACCGGCGCGCCGTCTTTGTCGGCGTCGAGGCCTACGAGGCGGCGGGCGGCACCATGTTGCACGACCTCTTCCAGGGCGACGACGGCGGATGGCTGGAAGACCCTGCCCTGCTCGATCGCCTGGTCAGCGAGAAGCTTCAGGCTGAAGCCGAAGCCATCGCGACCGAAGGTTGGAAATGGATCGAGGTCTCGCTCGACCTGCCCTATGGCTACAGCCACGGCCTGCGACGGCTCAACGGTAATCCGGCGCCGATGTCGGATGACGAAGGCGCGGCCCATGCCAAGCTGCTCGCCGAATACCGGGCGTTCGAAGAGGAGTACGAGGGCCAGGACGAATTCCCTGAAGAGACCGACGCCCGCCTTGGCGAACTCGAAGTCGCGATGGAGAAGCTCGAGACGCGGCCGCTGATCTTCGACGCGGAGGAGATCGCGCGGGCAGGGGCCTTTGTGACGCTTGATCGCTCTGGCGAGCTTTCCGTCTATCGGGGCTTTGTGCGGCCGGAGGATGAACCTCGGACAGAGGCCGACGTCCACAGCGGTGAACAGGCGGCAGACAGGCAGGGCGCTGAGCTTTCGGCGACGAGCAACGTGGATGGTATCGGCCATGGCACGGTGATCACCTCTGCTGGTCAAGCGCTCGGGGCGGGTCTGTCGGACGAAGAAGACGATGGTGCCTTGAAGCCCTTGCCCGAGCGGCTGGTCATGGAGCTGACGGCGTACCGCACCTTGGCATTGCGCGAAGCTGTCGGGCGTTCTCCCGACATCGCGCTGACGCTGCTGCTCCTGAAGCTCGTCAACGACACTTTCCGGATGTCGAGCGCTTCAGGCGGGTGCTGCGAGGCATCGGTGCGTCACGTCTACATGTCGGCGCAGGCCAGCGATCTGAAGGACAGCGTGGTTGCCAAGCTGGTGGACGATCGCCACGCGGAGTGGGAGGCCGACCTTCCGCTTGGCGACGATGCCGCTCTCTGGGAATACCTGACCTCCCTCGATCAGGTGAGCCGGCTGTCCTTGCTCGCGCATTGCCTTAGCTTCGGGATCAACGCGCTCCACGAGAAGGTGAACCCCTACGGTGCCGGTATCTCCGCCAGTGGTCTGACCCGACGGATGGCGCAGGCCGACTTGCTTGCACAGGCAGTCGATCTCGATATGGTCGAGGCTGGCTGGGAGCCGACGGCCGATACCTACCTGAACCGCGTGCCCAAGGCCCGGATCCTTGAAGCCGTGCGCGAGGCAAAAGGGGAGGGGACGGCGCAGCTCCTCGATCACCTGAAGAAGGCCGAGATGGCGACCGAGGCCGAGCGCCTTCTGAAGGGCAGCGGCTGGTTGCCGGAGGTGCTTCGCCGTCACGATCTGGCGGCACTCGAAGGTGAAGAAGGGCAGGGGGCGTCTGGTGACGTTCCCGACACCGAGTTGTCCGAGGATGTCGATCTGCCCGCCTTCCTCACCGCTGACCTGCCGGGTGATGATGCGTCGATGATGGCCGCGGAGTGATCCGCTCCATCCGAGGGCGGGGAAACCCGCGCTCAATCACATAAAATACAACAATATCAATAAGATGAATGCAAAATGACGCATTCAGGATGAGGAATCATGTCTCCAACCACCATTCTCGAAACCGCGCCCCTGGGCGCGCTCATTCGCTACACCGATAGCACAACGAAACCGCCCGCCCGGTTCACAAAGAAGCTCGCGGCCTGGGAGCGCTCGAACGGCGTCGGCCGTCTCGTCAAGAAGGAGCCGCCGCGACCCTATCCGACCTGGACGGCGCCGGCGTCGTTCACGCTGCACGAGGGGAACTTCTCTTCGGACGGGGTCATTCTTGTCACCATCATGCGGACTCATTCGGCTGACAGTGCGTTGACATTCGAAGTGGCTGAGGAGCCGAAGCCCGGACAGGTGCGCGTCGTGCTGGATTTCGGCGGCTGCACGGAGCTGCTCCACCTGGCCGAGTCCGTCACGGCTGCCGAACTCTGGATCGCCAGAGAAGGCTATCGCAACGCGCGGCTGGAGATTGTCGGCGAAGAAGACGCCGGTAGGGCAGGGGACGCGGAGCTTGCCGCCTGAGCCTATGTAGAACCCAAGGGGCCCGCCCAAGAGCGGGCCTCTCATCCATGACGCCCCTGTCCCGCGAGATCGCGGGGCACCATAGGATCCATTCCAATACGGAAAGGGATCGTCATCCAAGAGCCTGCCCGGGAGGCTGGCAGCGAAAGCACCAGTGGAACATACGGCTCCAGTCAGCGGTCGCACCATCCCCCGCTCGCCATTCCCTTCCTTGCCCCGAATCCTGTCTTCGAGATCAACCCGCGAGGGGTCGGACTACGGGCGAACCCGTGCCGCCGGGTGGATTCGGACGAGCCGAACGCACCCGGTGATGTCAGCCAGTCTTCGGGCCTGCGGGGTCCTGTCGCGCGGGGGATGGTCCTCCGCCTCCAAGACAGGAGCCAAACAGATGTCCCGCAAAGATGCTCACGCCTTCGCCGCTTCCCTCGCCGCCACGCTCATGGTCTCGATCGTCGTCTTCCAGGCAGGTGATGGAACCTATGGTGCCGTCCCCGCCGATGAAATCGACGGCGACGAGGTCGTGATCGTCTCGGAATACGACCCGTTCGGGTGAAGCTTCGGCCTCACTTCCCGAGGGCCCAGGCGTGGCACAGGTGTGCACCTGGGCCTAGTAATGCCCCCGTGACCGGGGATAGTCAGTCGGCTAACAATCGCTTCCGACAGTCTGCTTCTACCATGTTCGGGAAGCCTTTTCGTCGACCATCCCTATATGCTGGAAACAGCGGTCACCCTCATGGTGAGCGCTGGTTACATGACGTTCATCAGCGCGGGGTCCATTCCGAACAGGCTGCTGGCGCTGTGCGCTGCCTTTCCGAGCGTGACGCTGCATAGCACGGTAACCGACGCGCCAGGCCAGGCCCTGATGATCTTGATCCCAAGGCTGCATTTGACCCTTTGGGAACCAAAGTGGATGTCGCTGTCACTCGCTGTCGTCTATCGGCAACCTGAGCGATACTTGAAAACCTGTGGTCCGGCCCGGCCGCGGCGATTGAAGGACAAGGCGGCTGCTGATCCGCTCTGCGATTGCGGCGACGATGGCAAGACCCAGGCCGCTGCCGTCGGAGGTGGCAGAGGCCCGCTCGAAACGCGCTGTCAGCCGGTCGAGTGTTTCGCCTGGCACGACAGGGCCGTCATTTGCCACGGTGAACTGGCCAGATGCGGTCAGCGTGACGTCGACCGGGGTAGTCTGTCCCCCATGACGAAGAGCGTTTTCCACGAGGTTCCGGCACAGAATGGCGAAGGCGTCGGGATCAAGATCTGACATGACAGCCATGTCGGGAAGATTTAGCCTGATACGATCTGGCGTGCCCGTGCGGCCAATATCGTCCACCACAATTCTCGCAACGCCCCTCAGATCCGAGCTTTTGTCCATCCTCAATCGCCCGCCTTCTGCCCGCGCGAGTTGCATCATGCGTTCTGTGCGTCGCGTCAGCCTTTTCAGCGTCTCCTCGATGTCGGTCGCACGTTGTGCAGCCGCTCGGTCCTTGGTTTCCGACCTGAGCCTCTGCGCCTGCGCGATCGCTCCCGCGAGTGGTGTGCGCAACTCGTGAGCGGCGTTCGCGGCGAAGCTTCGCTCGGCCTCGAACGCCTCACGTAATCTGGCCAGCAGGCTGTTCAGCGTATCAGCCAACGGGCCGATTTCAGTTGGAAGCCCCTCGTGAGGAACCTGCGAAAGGTCGCGAGCGCCACGTGCTTCCAGCCGCGCGCGGAACCGGCGCAGAGGATCAAGGCTGAAGCGAACTGCCAGGATGATCGCGATCAAGGCCACTGGAAGCACGATCAGCAAGGGCAGGCCGAGACCCATCTGGATTTCGCGAGCCACCGACATGCGGTGGGCCAGCGGCTCGGCCACTGTGATGCGGATCGTGTCCTGAAGCGCCGCGTCGCTGTAGAGACGGTGCGTCGCGGTCTGGCGAAACCCGGGCCCGTCATAGGAGGGGAACACGGTGGGGTCCGCCGCATGCGATTGCAGCAGGATGCGGCCTTCGGCATCGCGCACGAGATAGGTGAAGAACTCGTCGTGCGCACGGATCGGGGCGAGCCGCTGGGTCACACCCTGATCTTCCCGCCCGACGATGTCGGTTACTGCCAGCGGCAGGATCCGCTCCGCTGTCTCACGGAGCGCGCTGTCGAAGACCTCGTCCATTTCGGCCCGGACGATCACGGCCGTCACCGTCGCAGCCAGCAGCCACAGCACCGTCAGCACCAGCCCCACGGATAGGCCGAGCCGCGCCTGAAGGCTTGCGGGCCACCTCATGGCCTGCCCAGGCGGTAGCCCATGCCGCGCTCGGTTTCGATGATTGCGCTCCCCAGTTTCTTCCGCAGGCGGCTGACATGGACCTCGATGGTGTTGCTCTCGACCTCGGCGTCGAAGGCGTAGAGCTTCTCCTCCAACTGCGCCTTGGACAGGAGCTGCCCGGGGCGCGCGAGGAAGGCTTCGAAGAGCGCCCATTCCCGCGCCGTCAGCGGCACATGTCTGCCATCCCGATGGACGCTGCGCGCAGCAAGGTCGATGTCGAGCGGTCCGTGGGTCAGGATCGGGTTGGGGTTGCCGCTGTAGCGCCGCGCGACCGATCCGATCCGCGCCGACAGTTCCGACAGGTCGAAAGGCTTCACAAGGTAGTCGTCTGCGCCCGCGTTGAGGCCTTCGATGCGGTCCGACACTTGGTCGAGTGCGGTAAGAATGATGACCGGCGTCACGTCGCCCCGCGTGCGCAAAACCTTGAGAAACCCTATACCGCGCCCGTCCGGCAGCATCAGGTCAAGCAGGATCAAGTCGTAGGACGTAGCAGCCATCGCATCGCCCGCCGCATCCAACCGCGTAACCCAATCCACTGACTGGCCATCGGCTGCGATCTGGTCGCGCACGGCAGCGCCGAGAGTCGTGTCATCTTCGATCAACAATATGCGCATGGTCGTACCCGTCCTTGTCCGTTGTCCCTCCATGATCCGTCTGCCTGACACGAAGCTGAAGCCTGCGGGTCGACCCCGTTCAGGCTGCCGTCAGTTTCGCAGCGCATGAAGTGCATCAAGAGGCCAGCCACTAGGAGTGTGCCCCATGAAGAAGACATTGACAATTATCGGCTTTCTCGCGGTCTTCCCGGCCGGCGCGGTGCTGGCTGACGACGACTGCTTCGTCCCGATGGCCGATTGGCAGCCGCGCGACGCGGTTGCCCGTCTTGCCGAGGAAAATGGCTGGGCGGTGCGCCGCATCAAGATCGACGATGGCTGCTACGAAATTGACGGCCGGGATGCCCAAGGGCGTGCGATCGAGGTGACGGTCCACCCGGCCACGTTGGAAGTAATCGAGTTCGAGTTTGAGGACGACGAGCATGATCGTCGCGACCGCGATCACGAGAGACGCGACGATGACTGATACGGCGCATCGTGATGGTAATGTCTCCGCGCCGGGCCTTCCCACACTCCCTCGGCTTTCCCTCAACTCTCCTCTGGCCCTGACGGGCCCGGTGCTGGTGGCGCTGCCATGCCTGCTGGCGGCTCTGCTCGGGATGAACACCTATGCGCCTTATGGTGCGGATGCAGCATTTGGTATTGCCGTCGGGGCCGCGGCAGTTGTCGCGATGGCACAGACCTTGATCCTCGCCGCACGGCCGCCACTGGTGGAACCATTGTTCGGCGGTCTCGATCGAATGTACCGGGTCCACAAATGGCTCGGCATTTCCGCGATGGTCCTGATGATACTGCACCAGCAGATAGAGCCGGATTTCGAGCGTTTGGTGCGTGAAACCTCCCTTGGGGACCTGGGTGAAGAGGCGGGCGAACTTGCCTTCAACGCACTTCTCGCCCTGGTCGCTGTCAGCTGGTTCCGGAGATTGCCCTTCATCGGGCTCGAGATTCCCTATCAGCTCTGGCGGTTCAGCCATCGTTTCATGGGAGCCCTTATTGCAATCGTGGTGTTTCACCAGTTTTTTGTCGACATGCCTGCTGGGGTAGACCCGACATTCATGTTGGTGCTGAATACCTTCGGCATCGCCGGAGTGGTCGCCTGGATCTTCACCGAGTTGCTCGCTCCGCACCTACGGCGTAGAGACTTCACCGTCAGCCAGATCAGGCAGACCGGTGACACGACCACCTTGACACTAACCCCCAGAGGCCGGGCCATGCGGTGGCGGCCCGGGCAATTCGCTTTCGTTCGAGCGCCGGAAGCTGGACTGTCCGAGCCGCACCCGTTCACGATCGCCAGTTCTCCGCGCCCTGATGGCACCCTGACGTTCTCCATCCGGGCTCTGGGTGGCTGGACACGGAGCCTTCCCGCAACCTTGCGGACCGGAACGCGCGTGCAGGTTGAGGGCCCCTATGGCCGCTTCGATTTCCGCAAGGGCGGTGCGCGCCAGATCTGGCTGGCCGGCGGCATTGGCATCACGCCGTTCCTCGCCTGGGCGGAAAGCCTGACGGAGGCGGAAAGGCGCGACATTCACCTTGTCCACTGTGTTCGGACGCAAGACGAGGCGATCGGGCTCGAGACGCTGCGCGCTGCGGTCGCCCGCAATCCGAGATTCAGTTTCGAGGTGATCGTCACGGCGCGCGATGGTAGGCTCACGGCTGAGCGGCTGATCAGCGCCACCCCTTTCGCAGTCAGGCAAGCCGATCTGTGGTTCTGTGGCCCAACCGGCCTGAAGGACGGGGTCCTCAAGGGCTTGAAAGCACAAGGCCAAACGCCTCGCCGTGTGCGTTTCGAGCAGTTCGAATTCGCTTAACCGCGGGGCAGGGCGCATCGCCATGTCAGCCCTGTGGCCTGCGCTCGCACCTTTTTGGCCCCGCCCTCATCGGCGGGGCCATTTTCCTGACGGCAAGCTGAAGCGGGAATCGCCGACGCGTCAGGAAGGCCTCAGGTCCTGTCTCCAGATTGTCCTCAGCAGATGACAAGGAGACCCTGCCATGAAGAAGACCCTGACCGCCTTCGCCCTGATCGCCCTGTTGCCCGCTGGCGCCGCCCTGGCCGACGACGACGAGTGCCGCGTGCCCCGTGACCAGTGGCAGCCGCGCGAGGCCGCGATGCAGCTGGCTGAGCAAAACGGCTGGACCGTGCGCGACTTCGAGATCGACGATGGCTGCTACGAGATCGAGGGCCGAGATCAGGATGGCCGGGAGATCGAGGTGAAGCTCGATCCGGCGACGTTGCAGATCGTCGAGATGGATTACGAGGATGAGGACGACGACCGTGGCGGCGCCCGCAATCCCGCGCCCGCCGGCACGGTCGCCCCTCCGCAGAACGGCCTCTTCGGGAACGGCACCCCGCCGCAGGTTCAGGTGAACTGAACCGCTCTCAAGCTCCTCTCCGAACAAGGATCAACCCGATGAAATCGCTTCTCGCAACGCTCGCGCTCACCACCGCGCTGACGCTCCCCGGCCTCGCCATGGCGCGGCCGGTGACGCTCACCACGACCCTCAACAATTACGGCGGCGACGGGGCCTATCTCGCGCTCTACGTCACCGACACCTCGGGCGCCTATGTCGGCAGTCTCTGGATGGCTGGCGGCAAGTCCAAGTACTACGAGCACCTCAGCGATTGGTACCGCGCCACCGGCGGCGACACCGCGCAGGTGAACGGAATCACCGGCGCCAGCGTCGGCGCGGGCCGCACGCTCGAGATCACGCTCGACCTCGCCGACGCGCTCTTTGATGCGGGCTACACGCTCCACATCGACGCGGCCGTCGAGGACATGCGCGACAGTCCGAACGAGGTGGCCGTACCGCTCACGACCGACGGCGCGGGCACGCCGGTGCGCGGGCGCCGGTACATCGCCAGCTTCGCCTACGACATGTGAAGGGTGGGGCCATGATCCGTGCACTCCATCGCTGGCCGGGTCTTCTGGCCCTTGCGCTCGTCACCATCCTGGGCCTGAGCGGCGCGGCACTGTCGGTCTTCCCTGCGGCCGAGCGCATCGCCGCGCCGCAGGCGGAAGCCGGACTGACCGTAGCCGCTCTCGCGGACCGCATCCAGGCCGTCTATCCGGGCGTCGAGCAGATCCGCCGGTCGCCCTCCGGTCGGATCACTGCCTACTGGTTCGATCAGGGCGCGCCGGGTGCCGCCGTAATCAACCCGGCGACGGGTGAGGGCGTAGCCTCGGCCGACCCGAACCAGGCCGAACGCTGGCTCACCAACCTGCACCGCTCGCTGTTCCTCGGGGACGGCGGCCGCATCGCCATGGCCGCAGGGGCGGCCGCGATGCTGATCCTCTCGCTCTCCGGCGCGACGCTGGTCGCGCGGCGGGTGGGCGGCTGGCGACGCTGGTTTTCACCCTTGCGCGGACCGCTTGCCGGGCGGCTGCACGCCGAGATCGCACGCATCGCCGTTGTCGGCCTCGTCCTGTCCTCCACGACCGCGCTTTGGATGACGGCGTCTACCTTCGATCTCCTGCCGGACGGAGGCGTCCTGCCGGTCGCCCCTGCCGAGGTCAGTGGGGAGACCGGCTTCGCTCCGGGCCGGATGCCCACGCTTCGGCGAACGCCGGTCGCCGAGTTGCGCGAGCTGAGCTTTCCCTATCCCGGCGACGCAACAGACGTATTCACGCTCAAGACCGACCGGGGCACCGGATATCTCGATCAGGGCGACGGGGCGCTGCTGGCCTGGGCCGACCTGACCGGGTGGGAGCGCGTCTCGGAGACCATCTACATGCTGCACACCGGACAGGGTGCGGCGACGCTGGGGCTCGTGCTGGGGCTCATGGCGCTCGGCGTGCCGGCCATGGGCGCGACCGGCGTGCTGGTCTGGCTCGCCGGGCGGCCCGGGCGACCACGCATCCGGGGCAACCAGCCCGCCGGACGCGCCGAGACGATCTTGCTTGTCGGCAGCGAGGGCGGCAGCACCTGGGGCTTTGCCGCGACGCTGCACGCCGCGCTGACGAAAGCCGGGCAGAGCGTCCATGTCGGCCCGATGTCGGGCTTCGGCCCTGAGCGCTACACCAACGCCCGGCGGATCATCCTGCTGGCCGCGACCTATGGCGACGGCGCGGCGCCGGCCTCGGCGAAGGGCTTTCTCGACCGGCTGAACGCGACCGACCGCGCGCCGGACATTCCTCTGGCAGTGCTCGGCTTCGGCGACCGCAGCTTTCCGGCCTATTGCGCCTTCGCCAAGTCCGTCGCGACTGCGGCAGAGGCGAAGGGCTGGCCCGAGCTTCTGCCGCTCGACACAATCGACCGGCAATCGCCGCAGGATTTCGCGCGCTGGGGCGGGGCGCTCGGAGACGCTCTCGGGATCGAACTCGAACTGACGCACCAGCCGGTCCAGCCGCAAACGACCACGCTGACCCTCGTCTCGCGCCGCGACTACGGCGCCGAGGTGCAGGCCCCGACCGCCATCCTCCGCTTCGCGTTTCCCCGCGTCTCGCTCGGGCAACGGCTGCTCGGGGGCGGGTTCGCACGGTTCCAGACGGGTGACCTGATCGGCATTCTGCCCGAAGGCGGGACCGTCCCGCGGCTCTATTCGCTCGCCTCTGGGCGCCGCGACGGCTTCATCGAGATCGTGGTCAAGAAGCATCCCGGCGGGCTCTGCTCGGGTCAGCTCACAGCGCTGGAACCTGGCGACACGGTGAGCGCCTTCCTGCGCCCCAACCCCGGCTTCCGTCCGGGCCGAAGCCGGGCGCCCCTGATCCTGATCGGCGCGGGGACCGGCATCGGGCCGCTAGCGGGCTTTGTGCGCGGCAATACGCGCCGCAGGCCGATCCACCTGTTCTTCGGCATGCGCCATCCCGACAGCGATTTCTTCTACGGCGAGGAGTTCCCCGGATGGCAGGACGAAGGGCGTGTAAGCCGGCTGGTCACGGCCGTCTCGCGCGGGGCGCGTCCCCATTACGTCCAGGACGCGCTGCGCAGCGAGGCCACTCAGGTCGCGGAGCTCATCCGCAATGGGGCGCGCGTGATGGTCTGCGGCGGACGAGACATGGCCGCCGGCGTGGCCGAGGCGCTGGCCGAGATCCTCGCGCCGGCCGGGCTGACACCAGCAGTCCTGAAGGCGGAGGGGCGGTATGTCGAAGATGTCTACTGAGCGGGCGCGCATCGCGCTGAACGGGCCGACGATGGGCACGAGGTGGTCGGCGCTGTTATTCGCGGACCCCGGTTTCGACCCGGGGCCGGTCCGCTCGGCATTGCAGGCGGCCGTGGATGAGGTGGACGGACAGATGTCGACCTGGAAGCCGGACAGCGACCTTATGCGGCTCAACGCGGCACCGATCGGTGAATGGATCGCTGTTCCTGCACGATTGCTCGAGGTGCTACGCCTCGGCCTGGAAATTGGCCGCGCCTCTGGCGGAGCCTTCGACATCGGCATGGGCGACGCGGTGATGGCCTGGGGCTTCGGACCGGAGGCCGCCGCGCCGGATGGCATCCGCACCGCGATGGCCGCCTCGCGCCGCCCGGCGCATGACGTGCTCGAGATCAACGGCGAACACGTGCGCAAGGCCGCACCCATCGCGCTGGACCTGAATGGCATCGCCAAGGGCTACGGCGTGGATCGACTGGCCGAAATCCTCCGCAATCAAGGCATATCCGACGGACTCGTCGGGATCGATGGCGAGATGCGTGCAATGGGCCTCAGGCCGGACGGTGAAGCCTGGACCATCGCGGTCGAGGCGCCGGACGCCGAGCGCCGGACGCCGCATTCGATCCTCGCGCTTCAGGATGCCGCCGTCGCGACCTCGGGCGACTACCGTCACTGGGTCGAGGTGCAGGGGCGCCGCCTGTCGCACACGATGGACCCGAGGCGGGGAGCGCCGCTGATCGCGTCGCCGGCCTCCATCACGGTCGTGGCCCGCAGCTGTGCAGAGGCAGATGCCTGGGCGACGGCCCTCATGGTGCTTGGGCCGGTCAAAGGCGCGACGCTCGCAAAACAAAGCGGCCTCGACGCCCTGTTCCTCTTGCGCGATGATGTTGTCAACGTAAGGGGCGTGGGAGTCGGACGACTATTTTCCGAAGAGCCAGCGGCAATCGCCTCAGCCGAGGGGAGATGAGCCGCATGGAAACGACACGGACCGACCGCTTCAAGACCGCTATCCTGCTCATTGCCGCGACCGGCCTGATTGCGGGACTTGCCTTCTACTTTTCCGGCGAACCCGACGTCGCGAACGCGGTCTGGATCGCGGGCGTCGTTCCCGCGCTCGCCGCGCTCGTGGTCGAGATCCTGCGCAGCCTGCGTTCCGGCGAAGTGGGCCTCGATATTGTCGCCGCGCTCTCCATGTCGGCGGCGCTCGTCTTCGGCGAGACCCTCGCCGCGGCGGTGGTCGCCGTAATGTATTCCGGCGGCACCTTCCTCGAAGCCTTCGCGGAAGGGCGTGCCCGCCGTGAAATGCACGACCTGCTGTCCCGTGTGCCCCGGACCGCGACAAGACACCGGAATGGCGGGCTGGAGGAAGTGCCGCTGAACGAAATTGCGCCCGGCGACCGCCTTCTGATCCGGCAGGGCGACGTGGTGCCGGTGGATGGCACCTTGAGCTCAGAGACGGCCTTCGTCGACACCTCGGCGCTGACGGGGGAATCCCTGCCCGTCCGGCTCCGTTACGGCGCCGAGGCCATGAGCGGATCGACCAATGCGGGCGAAGCCTTCGACCTGATCGCAACTCACGAGGCCAAGGACAGCACCTATGCCGGGATCGTCCGGCTGGTGGAAGAGGCGCAGGCCTCCAAGGCGCCGATGTCGCGGCTGGCCGACCGTTGGTCGCTGGGGTTTCTGGCGGTCACGGTCAGCATTGCCTTCGCTGCCTGGTGGTTCACGGGCGATCCGATCCGGGCCGTCGCCGTGCTCGTCGTCGCAACGCCATGTCCCCTGATCCTGGCCGTGCCGGTCGCGCTGGTCGCAGGCCTGTCGCGCGCGGCGCATTTCGGGGTGCTGATCAAAGGCGCGGGACCGCTCGAGACGATGGCGCGCATCCGCACGCTGATCCTCGACAAGACCGGCACGCTGACGGACGGCCGGCCGCAAATCGTCTCGATCGACAGCCATGACGGCATGGCCGAGGGCGACATCCTGCGCTTCGCTGCCGCGCTCGATCAGGCCTCCAAGCACCCTGTCGCGCAGGCCATCGTTGCGGCCGCGAAGGCGCGGGGCTTCTCGTTGCCCGTGCCATCCGAGGTTGCCGAGTTTCCGGGTGAAGGGGTCGCGGGTCATGTCGAGGGCCACAGCGTGATCGTCGGCGGCGACGGTTTCGTTGTGTCCCGCGTTGGGCGAATGGGAGACGATCACCCCGCCAAAGGCGCAGGATCGGTCCTGGTCGCTGTGGCAGTGGACGGTCACCTGGCGGGGTATCTGGTGATGTCCGACCCGTTGCGCGACGGCGCGGGCGCCATGCTGGAAGGCCTGCGCCGCGAGGGGATCGCGCGGATCCTGCTCGCGACCGGAGACCGCGCCGACGTGGCCGAGCGTGTCACCGAGGGGCTTGGGCTCGACGGTCTGAGGGCCGGGCTGACGCCGGACCAGAAGGTCCTGCTCGTCCTCAGCGAGCGCAAGCACGGGCCCGTCATGATGGTGGGCGACGGCGTGAACGACGCGCCCGCGCTTGCGGCGGCCGATGTGGGTGTCGCGATGGGCGCACGCGGGGCCGCAGCATCGGCGGAGGCGGCGGATGTCGTGCTGCTTGTCGACCGTATCGACCGGCTCGGGCTAGGGATCGAGATCGCGCGCGGCGCGCGCCGCATCGCTGTCGAAAGCGTTGTCGCCGGGATCGGCCTTTCGGTCATGGGCATGATCGCGGCGGCTTTCGGCTATCTCACTCCGGTGCAGGGGGCGCTCCTGCAGGAGGTCATCGACGTTGCAGTGATCCTGAACGCCCTCCGCGCGCTGCGCATCGCGCCCCATGAACCCACTATTCCGAAACCAAAGGCTGTCTCCTCCGGGCAGGATGACATCGCGCAAGGAGCCACGCCATGAGCCGCCTCTCGCATTCCGAAATCCACATGGTGCATCGCATCGGCTGGCTGCGGGCCGCCGTTCTCGGCGCGAACGACGGGCTGGTGTCGACGGCAAGCCTCGTGGTCGGCGTCGCCGCAGCAGGATCGGGAAAGCCGGAGGTCCTGATAGCGGGGCTGGCTGGCCTCGTGGCCGGCGCGATGTCCATGGCGGCAGGCGAATACGTCTCGGTCAGTTCCCAGACTGACGCGGAAAACGCTGACCTTGCGCGCGAGACCCTCGAACTGGCGGAAACACCCGAGGCCGAACTCGAAGAACTTACCCAAATCTATGTCGAGCGAGGGCTGGACCGAGACCTTGCCGAAAAGGTGGCCGTGCAACTGACCGAACGTGACGCGCTCGGATCGCATGCCCGCGACGAGCTTGGCATCTCCGAGACCGTGACAGCCCGCCCGATCCAGGCCGCCTTGGTGTCGGCGCTGACCTTCGCCGTGGGTGCGGTGCTGCCCTTGATCGTCGCACTGGTCGTCCCGGATGCACGGATCGTTTTCTTGGTCGCCGTGTCGACGATCCTCGGCCTCGCGGTTCTTGGTGGATTAGGCGCTTCTGCTGGCGGTGCTGGTGTTATTCGAGGTGCTGCAAGGGTCACGCTCTGGGGTGCACTCGCCATGGCGGCGACCGCTGGAGTCGGTGCGCTGTTCGGGGTCGCCGTAGGCTAGGGAGTAGCCGAGTTCCCGGGCGAAAGCTTCCACCTTGGCGCGGGCTTCCACCTTGTGCCGATCCTCGAATGTGGCAATCGCTTTGGCGACGTCATTCTGCATTTTCTTCAGCTCGCTGAGCGACAGTACGTCGGGATCGAAAGCAGCCGTTGGTGCGGTCCGTGTCCTGGATTTCCCGGTATCGATAACCCATCGCGGTAGGGCCCTGGATTTCTCGGCAGGCGCGGGCAGGGGTGAGAGCTGGTGATAGCCACTTAGGCCGCTAGCGGTGTGCTGGGCTTTGGGTCAAACAGTCCCGATTGGCAAGGAGACATGGTCTGGCATGGGCTCCCCGTATCTCTCTGTCTTCTGGGCCGTCCCTTCGACTGACAATCCCCTAATCCCGTTCGGTCTCCTGCGCGCAACCCCGCGTCAGTCCGGGCCGTGTTGGACGCCTTTGGCGTCCTGCCCGCTCCACCCCGGTCCTCTGGGGGTGTCCGGTGTCCATGCTGTCCACCGTGCACGCGTCACCCGACGGGCTTTTTCAGGGTCTTGTCGAAGGGACGGTCCCGAAGACAGGAAAAACAGGAGCTTATCATGCAGAACATCGTCATCCTCGCCGGCAACATCGGTCAGACCCCCGAAGTCCGCACCACCCAGAGCGGCACCAAGATCACCAACTTCAGCCTCGCCACCTCGCGCCCCCGCCTCTCGGAAGGCCGTGTGATGCGCGACGAGAACGGCTACCGTGTCATGGACACCGAATGGCACCGCATCACCTGCTTCAACGGTCTCGGCAAGACGGTCGCTGAGCATTGCGAAAAGGGCATGAAGGTCCTCGTCCACGGTCGCATCCACTACACCAAGTGGATCGACAGCATGGGGAACGACCGCTACGGTTGCGAGATCATCGCCGAGAAGGTCGACTTCCTGAGCCGCCCGAAGTCGGCCGAGAACGAAAACCCCGAGCTGGTCGACCGCGACGACGAGATCCCGTTCTGAGGAACGGGGTCTCCCCTCGAGCCCGGCGGGTTAGACCGCCGGGCTAAAGTCTTTTCGGGCCACTGGAAAAGGCACCCACGCTTGCCTTCCGGTGCTGAGCGCCTTGAATGCGCCTAATTGTTCAACGTGCGCACGAGCTAGATTTCGTCTTTGGTTATGGTCGCGCCGTGACTGAGATACGTGTCGAGCATCAACCGCGTATAATCGGCCGTGCTCTGGGTCACGGTGCCCAAACCGGGCCATGCGAACAACGGATCCGACCAAGTAACTTCCAACTCAATCTCGATCCCAAGCAGTGCGGCCACTTCGATCGCAGCGGTCGGCTCCTTGTCCTCGGGCCAGTAGTGATCCTCGAAGGAAACAACCACGTCGAGATCGTCATCAACCCAGATTTCGGCCAGACTCGCTCCCATGCGCTCGCTTGCATTGGTCGCATCCTCGAAAAGGGCAGCCCGGATCAAATGGGTCACCTGGTCACTGTCGAGGTCAAGCCTTGGCCGCGGATCTATAATTGACACGATGGGTTCAATCTCTTGCCTTTCGGCGCGGGATTGGACTGGCACTGGTTTTTCATCGGTCGGTTCCAGCCAGAAGGCTTCTGGAAAAATGTTGATTGGTGATGCGCCGCAGCTGGGGCAGTGCCATTGGTTTCCAGCGATCTGTGGGCCGGTGATCTCTGAGTTGCAGTGAAGGCAGTACCAGAGGTTCGATTCCTCCATCTCCAAGAACGGGTGCCGCACATTTCCTTCCGCATCCGGCTTTGTGGCGCGCCGTGGCCAATCGGCAAATCGCCGCGCCTTGACGCTCTGCATCAATTCCCTCGCAATCCCGATGGCTTCTTCACGTAGCACGCGATCGTTCATCGGGCTGGTCTGGGCATGCTTGATGTCGATCTCGACACGAGGGGCAGCCGAAGGGTTTTCTGGCAGCACTATGCGCCAGCTGTCACCTTCCATACGAACGTCGCCAAGCATCGTGCTCAACTCGTATGGATGCCCTCGTACTTCGCCTCGAGTGATGGCGTCGAGCCCCCCGAAGATATGGTCAAAGGTCGTACCCTCGTAGGACGTGATCCGTTGCACGAAGGCCTTTATCGCGGCGACTTGTGCTTCGGATGGGGCCCACTCTCCTTTTGCGCTGACCGTCAATGCGTTCCAATGAGGAAAGCCCAATCGAGCAGCAACAAAGTCGAGCGCCACGTGCTGCGGCTGCCCCGTCGCTCTAGCGTATCGCTTTGCCAGAAGTTTCAATGTCTTAAGTTGATCGTTCTCTGTCATGATCCATGTCCAAGCTGGATCTGACTAGGTGCCCGCTGCTAATCAGACCCGCCGATGGCATGAGGTCTGCTGTTCGAAATCAAGATCGCTGCAAAGCTTCGCGTGGCGGGCACACCGGCCTGCGAGAAAGGCCTTGTTTAACCTCTGCCATTTTTGAACGCAGGTCAACACCAGCGAGTTGCGGGCGTGCGGCGCATCCGACTTAGCGCCGTTTGCCCGAGAGAGTTTGAGGTTGGCCGGTTTCCCGGTGACAGGTTGAGGGCTGGGAGAGTGGCTCCCGGCACCTGTCGCGGAGGAATGCCGATGGGCGTTGTGGAAGTTCTGGATGCGGTACAGCCGACGCGGGCTGGTGGCTGGAAAGTGGATGTGAGCCGGGGTGATCGGAATGGGCGGGTGTCGTCCGAATGGTTCAACAGGCCGGATGACGAGCGGTACCTGTCGCTCGACGATCTCTGGGCCAATGTGAAGGGTCGCTCTGAGCGCAGCCGCAGCCGGGTGGTGCAAACCGCCGACATCCGTGTCGAGGCAGCGCGCGACAGTGCAGAGCGGCTCGACTTGGTCCTGCCGAAAGCGCATGAGCCGGTCGCACCCACGCACTGGGCCTTCGGCCAGCTTGCCAGCATCGTCGGTGCCCCGGCATCCTACCTGCGGCAGCTTCCCGCGCCTCTGGCGGGGATCAACCTGCAATACGGTTTGACCAACCACCGCGCCGAGCAGGTGAAGACCTTCGAGACCGAGGATGGCCGCACGGAACTGCGCGCCGTGACCGGTCCCGACTACGGCCGCATCCATGACTTCGAGCTTGTCGAGGCGGTTCAGCGCATCGCGGGCAATGGCACGGGCGATACGCGCTGGAAGGTACCGGGTGTGCTGGATTGGTCGACCGGGGTCTACAACCCCGATGTCGAAATCAGCCGCGATACGACCACGCTTTACGCTTCGGACCGCGATGTCTTCCTGTTCCTGGTCGATGATCGCAACCCGATCGAGGCGGGCAAGCTGGCGGACGGCTCCCCCGATCTCTATTTCCGGGGCTTCTATTGCTGGAATTCCGAGGTGGGCGCGAAGACCCTCGGCATGGCGAGCTTCTATCTGCGGGCGGTGTGCCAGAACCGCAACCTCTGGGGCGTCGAGGATTTCCAGGAGATCAAGATCCGTCACTCGAAATACGCAGCGTCGCGCTTCGCACATGAGGCGGCGCCGGCGCTGACGCGGTTTGCCAATTCCTCGCCGCAGGGGTTCGTGAACGGGATCCGGGCAGCTCGACAGCAGGTCGTGGCGCGCAGCGATGAGGACCGTGCCGATTTCCTGCGGAAGCGCGGTTTCTCGAAAGCCGAATCCGGCAAGATCATCGAGAAGGTTCTGATGGAGGAAGGCCGCCCGCCCGAGAGCATCTTCGATTTTGTGCAGGGCATCACGCGGCTTGCGCGCGACAAGACCCAGCAGGATGCCCGCCTTGATATGGAAGGGCGCGCCAAGAAGCTTCTCGACCGCGTTGGTTGAGGTGGCGACCGGAGGCGATATCGCCTCCGGTCTCGTCCCTGTTTCATCGATCTGCTACCGTGCCCGACATGTTTAGGTATTGGAAGTACGCGCATGGAAGAAATCGATTGGTCAGATCGTGCATTTTATGATGACGGCGAATGGGTTACCTGGTCGGAAATCGACGAGCAGCTTCGCTACAAGGAGTGGGGCGCTAAATACCCGAACGCGATCCGGTCTATGATCCCATATTTTGAGGATCTCCTGTCCCTCGCGGAAAGCTATCACCTCGAGACCGGCCTTCACCTCTCTGTCTACGGCGATATCGGTGAGCTGTTCGGTGCTATCACGTACGGTATCAAGCTGAACAAGACCTACGCCCAGGGTGCTGACGGAAGACTTGGCAATGATCATGTCGAGGTCAAAACCATTACGCCATTCAAGACAAAGGATGTGGTTGTGGTCGATACCAATGGGCATTTCAACAAGCTCTTGGTTGTAAAGATCAACGAGGATTTTCAGGTCTCGGGTCGCATGATCGACCGAAAAGATCTTCCAAAGCGCGAAGGGCGCTACTTGCGGGTTCGATGGGGCGATTTACCAACGCCGAAATGATCGGCCCGATCAGCGACAGAGAGTCCGAGGGGGCGGTTTGGTCTTTGACGGTTTGAAGCGGGGAGAGAGGCTCTCCGCACCGTCGGAGATATGCCCATGTTCGACCTTCCTCTCCAAACTCAGCCGGAAACGCAGAAAACAGGTTTGCCGCCGAGCTTCCTGACCGTTCTTGCAGATCAAGACTTGCCGTTTGCGCTCACGACGGCTTGCCATGCGCCCGCGGCTCTCATGTCCGGGCAGGCACACCCCAAGGTACTGGAGCGGTTTGCAACGCTGGCCGACGCCATGCAGGGGGCAATCGTTCACGCCGAAGATATCACACCTGAAGACGCTCCGCGCATCCTGGCAATCCTCGATCGGGAGGGCCGCCTCGTTCTGGCCGGGGCTACCAATGATGGCGGGGTCGCATGGTGCCACCCGGTCTCGGATGCCGCCGAAGCCCGCGCCGTCGTGTCCGAGGCCAGCCAGACCCGCGCGCAGGCCATGCGGGCGGCCGAGTGGCATGAACATAGCCTCGCGCGACGGCTGCGGCACCACGCCGACGTTCTCGATGCCCGTCTTGTCGATCCGCTCTGGCGTGTCTTCGCGTCTCGCGCCCTGCAGATCGCGGCGTGACGCCCGAGAGTCAGAGAAGGGCAGGGGAGGATGTGAGCCTAGGAGGACGAGAGAGAGCCTCGGGGTTCAGATCCTTTCCCTCATTTCGGAGTTTCCAATGTCCAAGATCGAACCCACCCTGGCCGCGCCGATGGCGCCGTCCAGGATTGATTTCGCCGCCGTGCTGGCCCGGCAGGCCGAGCGTGACGCGCGGATCGCAGCTTTGCGTCCAGCCAACAAGGAGCGCCTCTTCGATGGCCTGACTGCCGCGGGCATCACCCATGTGACCGTGAGCTTTGACGGCTATGGCGATAGCGGCCAGGTTGAAAGCATCGAAGCCTACGCTGGCGAGACCGAGGTTGCTTTCCCCAAGACCGCGATCGCCTATGCCGCATTGACCTGGGACGACCCGGAGGTCGAGATGCGGGCGCTTTCGCTCGAAGATGTCGTTGAGCAACTGGCCTACGACTTCCTTTCTGATACCCATGGCGGTTGGGAAAACAACGACGGGGCTTACGGCGAGTTCTGCTTCGATGCGAGCGCTCGTTCCATCCACCTCGAGTTCAACGAGCGCTTCACCTCGTCCGAACTCTACACCCATGAATTGTGAGGAGGCGACGATGGCACATCCCTATCACCACGCCCTGTCCTCGGTGAAGAAATGGGGCGGCACGGTCGACGACTACCTCGCCGTGCATTCCTGGTTCGACCAGAGCAAGGAGATCACAGCCGACTTTCGGCACCGGGCGCTGCGCCACCATGCGGAGGGCATCTTCATGGCCGAGACGATTTTCGGCCCGACCCTCATGCTGTCGACCGGGCGCGTCATCCCGACCCGCTGGGTCGGCGAGCAGCATGTTAAGGAGGACCTCGGCTTCATCCCGAGCTTCGCCGATTGGGTGAAGGCCATTCGGCCCCAGCCTTGGATGGGTCGGACCGAACGGATCGAGGCACAGGTCGATCCGCATCTCGTCTCGCCCGTGGTCGAGGTCACGTGACATGACCGATCCCACTTATCTAAGTCTTGGCTTGCCGCCGACCGCTTCGCCACTGGCAGTGGTCCGCGCGGCGGTCCGGGCGCTGCACCCCGACACGCGCGCTGTTTGCGGCCTCCGGACCGCGCGCAAGCGTTTCTACCGGCAGATGCTCTGCGCGCATGCCGCACGAAAGGCGGCAAACGACACGTCGATCGGCTGATCGCTCCCGGCCGACCCTTCATCCCGATTCAGTACCCGGCCTCTTGGCCGGGTCTTCCCCATTCAGGAGGTTCCCATGGCGGATTACTTCACCCATTTCTCATGCCTGCTCGACGTCGGCACACCCGAAAAGGCCGCCCGCGCGCTCGCGCTGTTTCAGGAACTCCGCGCTGCGGATCAGGACGCTGACGACCCGGAGGTCGCGGGCTTCGACCTCGCGCGCCAGGACGCGTCCGAGGGCAGCACCCTCTGGATCCATGACGACGAGCACGGCGATGTCGAAGCCGTCATCCGCTTTGTGCTGCGCCTCGCCGAAGACCTCGACCTCACCGGCCTTTGGGGATTCCAGTATGCTCTGACCTGCTCCCGACCGCGCCTCGACGCCTTCGGCGGTGGCGCGCATGCCATCGATCTCGGCGCTCGCAAATCCATCTGCTGGTCCAGCACGCAAGAATGGTTGGTCGCTGCGCTGAACGGGGAGGATATCGATGCCTGAGGTGATCTGCACCACCGTCTACCAGTTCCCCGAACTCTCGGATGCCGCCAAGGAGAAGGCGCGCAGCTGGTATCGCGAGCTTGGTCCCCATGACGATTGGTGGGACGCGGTCTATGAGGATTTCGAGCGGGTCTGCGAGCTCCTCGGCATCCGCCTGAAAGCCACCTCCGTCCGCCTGATGAGTGGCGGGACACGGGCCAAGCCCTGCATCTGGTTCTCCGGCTTCTGGAGCCAGGGTGATGGAGCTTCGTTCGAAGGCTACTGGTCCCACGTCAAGGGCGCCGCCGCGCGCATTCGGGACTACGCGCCCAAGGACGCGACGTTGCACGGCATCGCCGACCGGCTGCAGGCTATCCAGCGGCGGAACTTCTACCAACTCGCCGCCGAGGCCAGCCACCGTGGCCGCTACTACCATGAATACACCATGTCGGTGGACATCACGCGGGACAGCGCGACCTGGCAGCCGCCGACCGAGGATGCGGAAGAAGTCGTGACCGAGGCGCTGCGTGATCTGGCCCGCTGGCTCTACCGCCAGCTTGAAGCCGAATACGACCACCTCACCTCAGACCAGGCCATCGAGGAGGGGATCATCGTCAACGCGTATACGTTCACGGAAGGAGGGCGGCGGTTCGGGTAACAGAGATCAAAGCGTAAGGTTCATTTGATCTTTACAGTAAGTCCATATGGACTATATTGAAGCCAATGGAGGACGCCATGTACGTTGCAGAGAAAATCCGGGAACCCGCACAGATCAACGCCGTCGCGTTGAAAGCTTATGCACGCGTGGCCGATGCTTGGGGTCTCAGTCTCAAGGAAGCGGCTGGCCTTGCCGACATGTCAGAGAGCACGTGGAAGCGCGCCAAGAAGCCGGATTTCGCCGGAGAGCTCACCAAGGACCAACTGCTGCGGCTCAGCGCTGTAATTGGCATCTTCAAGTCGCTCGAACTCTACTTCTCGGAGCCTCTGGCAAAAAGCTGGTTCACCCGACCGAACAAGGGGCCGCTCTTTGGTGGAAGCCGACCAGTCGACACCGCCATCGACGGGGGTTTGCCGCAGATCCTCGCGGTTCGGACCTATCTTGATGCGTTGCGTGGTGGGGCATGAAGCAGACCGAGATTTCCGATCGCGGTCTCGTTCGTCTCCTGCCCGCCACTTACCACAAGCCACCGTCGCTGCGCGGTCTCGTCGATTCCGATGACGAGATGGAGATCCTGGCAGAGATCGAGGGCCTGACCAGCGGTCGTCTTCTGGCGGAACGTGGCCGCAATCCCCATCTGGACCCGCGCGAGCTTGCCTGGCAGCGCCGGAGCCAAGATCTGCGCATCTACGGCGACAGCCATGTCAACGCCGCCTTCACCTATACCCGCGCCGGCGGAAACCGCTTCAACACCGAGGAGCGCGGCGCCTGGTATTGCGCATGGGATGTCATGGTGTCCGTCAGCGAAGTGGCCTGGCACCGAACACGCGAACTCGGCTTTACCGGCAGTTTCCATGACAGCGCCCGCTATGTGGAATTGCTGGCGGATTTCATCGGCGTCTTCGATGACATGACCGACGAGCCGGGCCATCCCGCACTGCATCCGGATCCGGCTGTCGGATATCCCGAGGGCCAAAGCCTCGCCCAGCATCTGCGCCGGGCTGGATCGCGTGGCCTGATCTACCCCTCAGTTCGGGCTCCCGCGCCGGGCGGGAATTGCCTCGTCTGCTTCGAGCCCCACGCCATCCAGAACGTCCGGCCTGGCGCGTCTTGGGATCTTGTTTGGGATGGGACACCGCACTACTCGCTTACGGCCGTCGGCTGACGCGTTGCGGCGCAAGCGCCTGTTTGGCGGGGTCCGAAGACATGAAACTGGCACACGGCGACGTCTCTGCCCCAAAAGACCACTATAGTTTTCTTCGATGAGGTTGCTTTTCCAGCGTTGTGGACGCTCCAATCTCACCATTTCCAAAGAATTTATGGACTAGTCCCACGTGGAGGGAGATCTGAAGGCGCTGGGTCGAAAGACGGCAACGACTTGCAGTGGTTGCCGAAGGTCGCAGTGGTGTACCTCCTGGTGTGCCGCCGCGACCAGACCTTGGCCCTTCGGTGTCCTTCGGACAGGAGTTTGACCGAGGCTGACGTCCCGAAGGTCCAATCTGCCAATCTACAGGTTGGCAACTACGCTCGGTTTGCCAAGCCACGGTATGGCAGAAGCTCCGGAAGGCCGGAGCTAGCCAGTGCCGGGATCACTTGTTCCCGTCGATCCATTTCGACATGAGCCCCTTGTCACGGAAACATTCCTCCGGAACGGCGCGCCGTTTGATCCGGGCAAGCTTCTCCGCGAAGGCTACCTGCTTCGAGGTCGGCAGACGGTCCATGTCCGATACCGGCTTCAGCCGGGCCTGAGCCTCGATCCAACCGCTCAAAGATCTCCGGTCTTGCTGAACTTCCCAGGGCAGGAGCGTCCGGTTGCGCAGGACGAGCGACCGCGCATAGGCGATCTGCTTGGGCGTTACGGGCAGGGCGTGCTTGGTGCTTTCCATGGTGGAACCCCCATTCTGGCTTGGCTCTGAACATAGAACATAACAAGAACAAAATCAAGCCAAGCGTCGGGAACACCTTGGTGCGAGAGGGAGAGAGGGGCCGGGAAAGATCAGGTCCGAGGCTGCCCGAGAGAGGGTGTACGGGCCTGATCCTGTCCTTCATTCCGGAGTTTCCCGATGACCCATCTTGCCCCTGTTGCGCAGGCGTCCTTGCCTGCGCCCATTGTCTCGTTGGCAGCAAATCCCGCCCCTGCGATCGTTGCTGTTGCCGAAGCGCTGCAGCCCGATCTGGCGCAAGGGCTTCAGATCGACGCGCTGCGCCTGCGCTTCGAGATGGAGCGTGCCTTTGGCGGTTCCGATGCGACCGGTGCCTGGGACTGGAAGCTCGCCTATGAGGCCGGCGAGGTGGCGCTGGTTCTGTTCTTGCGGAAATTCGGTCGTGCGCTGCTGGCCCGGGCCGGCTCGCCTGCGGCGCTGTTGCCCATCCTCGCCAAGGTGGCGGGCCTTTTGCCCACGCACACCCGGCGGTCGGAAGAGATGGAGCGCTTTCAGCAATTCTCGACGCCCTTGCCCATGGGGCTCGCGGCACTGGCGGCAGCACAGATCACGCCCCGCGATTTGGTCTTGGAGCCGTCCGCCGGGACCGGGCTTCTGGCGATCCTCGCAGAGATCGCGGGCGGCAGCCTCGCGCTGAACGAGTTGGCGGACACCCGCGCCGATCTTCTGCGCCTGCTGTTCCCGGCCCGACCGGTCACCCGGTTCGATGCCGCGCAGATCGACGATCATCTCGATGCCTGCTCAAGCCCGAGCGTCATCATGATGAACCCGCCCTTCTCGGCCCAAGCCAATGTCGATGGTCGGTCGACCGAGGCGACGGCCCGGCATCTGCGCTCGGCCCTCGCGCGTCTGGCCCCCGGCGGACGGCTCGTCGCCATCACCGGAGCCGGTTTCGCGCCGGTTGCGCCTGCCTGGGCCGAGACCTTCGGCCGTCTGACCGAGACCGCCCATCTCGTCTTCACCGGCGCGGTGTCGGGCGCCGCTTTCGCCAAGCACGGCACCAGCTTCGAGACGCGGATTTCTGTCTTCGATAAATGCTGCGGCGGCGAGCCGGGCGGCATCACCGCCGACCTGCGCCAGCCCCTGTCTCCGGACGTGGCGCATCTGATGTCGCGGGTCACTGCAGAGGTTCCGCCGCGCCTCGAACTGGAACAGGCAGTAAATGCGGGTCTGTTCCATTCTTCCCTCTTCCCGGGAAGTCCTGCCCGCGCCACTCACACAACCACCAGCCGATCGCGCGCGACCTCTGCGGCTCAAATGGCGAAACCCGAAACGCCGATTGAGGCCGAGGAACTGGACTATGCTCTCCGCGACGCCGCCGAGGAAGAAGACGCCGCACGGCTGTCCGACGCGATCTACGAGACCTTCCGTCTGCAGGCTATCGACATCCCAGACGCCGCATCGCACCCGACCAAGCTTGTGCAATCGGCGGCCATGGCCTCTGTCGCACCTCCGAAACCCACGTACCGCCCCAAGCTACCCCCGGCCGTCCTGCGCGACGGCCTGCTGTCCGACGCGCAGCTCGAGACCGTTATCTACGCGGGGGAGGCGCATGGCGCGCATCTCACTGGGTCTTGGACCGTCGATGAGACCGGAGACGTGGTCTCCGCTGCACCGGACGATGCCGTTGACGCCGACCGCTTCCGCCGGGGTTTCTTCCTCGGCGATGGCACCGGCGCGGGCAAAGGCCGGCAGTCTGCCGGGATACTGCTCGACAACTGGGCCCGAGGAAGACGCAAGGCGCTCTGGATATCGAAGAGTGACAAACTCCTAGAGGATGCGCAGCGCGACTGGTCGGCCCTTGGCCAGGAGCGGCTTTTGGTGACGCCGCTCTCGCGCTTTGCCCAAGGCCGCGACATCCCTCTGACCGAGGGCATTCTCTTCACCACCTACGCGACCTTGCGCTCCGAAGAGCGCGGATCGAAGAAATCCCGCGTCGACCAGATCGTCGACTGGCTCGGGGCGGATTTCGACGGGGTGATCCTCTTCGACGAAAGCCATGCCATGGCGAATGCTGCCGGGGGCAAAGGCGAGCGGGGTGATACCATGGCCTCGCAGCAGGGCAGGGCGGGCCTGCGCCTGCAGCACAAGCTGCCCAACGCCCGCGTGGTCTATGTCTCGGCCACGGGCGCGACGACGGTCCACAATCTCGCTTATGCTCAGCGTCTCGGTCTCTGGGGCGGGGAGGATTTCCCCTTTCAGACCCGGTCGGAATTCGTGGAAGCCATTGAGGCTGGCGGTGTCGCGGCGATGGAGGTTTTGGCCCGCGACCTCCGGGCGCTTGGTCTCTACACGGCGCGGTCGCTGTCCTATGACGGTGTCGAATACGAGATGCTGGAACATGTTCTCAGCCCCGAGCAGCGTGGCATTTATGATGCCTATGCCGGGGCCTTCGCCATCATCCACAACAACCTGACCGCGGCGCTGGAGGCGGCGAACATTACCGGCGCGGCCGACGGGCCGAGCGGGTCGGGCACGCTGAACCGCCAGGCGAAATCCGCAGCGCGGTCAGCCTTCGAGAGCGCCAAACAGCGCTTCTTCGGCCATTTGCTCACCTCGATGAAGACCCCCACGCTGATCGCATCCATCGATGACGATCTGGCTGCGGGCCACGCGGCGGTCATCCAGATCGTCTCGACGGGTGAGGCGCTGATGGAACGCCGCCTGTCGGAGATCCCAACCGACGAATGGAATGATATCCGTTGTGACATCACACCCAGGGAATACGTTCTGGACTACCTCGCCCATTCCTTCCCGGTGCAGCTCTACGAGCCTTTCACCGACAGCGAGGGCAACCTCTCGTCGCGCCCCGTCACGCGCGACGGCCAACCGGTGGAGTGCCGCGAAGCCGTCCGGCGTCGTGACGCGCTGATCGAGAAACTGGCTTCGCTTCCGCCGGTGCCGGGTGCACTCGACCAGATCGTCCAGCGCTTCGGCACGGATCTCGTGGCCGAAGTCACAGGGCGCTCGCGGCGCATCGTGCGGAAGGGCGAAGGGCATTCGGCACGGCTCGTGGTGGAGAACCGGGCCGGAGCCGCGAACCTCGCGGAAACCCAAGCCTTCATGGATGACGAAAAGCGTATCCTGATCTTCTCGGATGCCGGCGGCACCGGGCGCAGCTATCACGCCGATCTCGGGGCGAAGAACCAACGCCTGCGGGTCCACTACCTCTTGGAACCCGGCTGGAAGGCAGACTCGGCGATTCAGGGCCTCGGACGCACCAACCGGACCAACCAGGCGCAGCCGCCGCTGTTCCGGCCGGTGGCCACCGATGTCAAAGCGGAGAAGCGGTTCCTGTCGACCATCGCGCGACGTCTCGACACGCTTGGCGCTATAACGCGCGGCCAGCGCCAGACCGGCGGGCAAGGGCTGTTCCGGCCCGAAGACAACCTCGAGTCGCCCTACGCCCGCGACGCCCTGCGCCAGCTTTACCGCCGTATCTATCGCGGCGATCTGGCCGGATGTTCGCTCGGGGCTTTCGAGGATGCGACCGGGCTCAGCCTGACCGATGATAACGGGCTGAAGGATGACCTGCCGCCGATCACGACCTTCCTCAATCGCCTGCTGGCGCTGACGATCGACATGCAGGCCGTGCTGTTCGCGGGTTTCGAGGAGCTGCTCGATCAGCGAATTGAGGGCGCCATCGCCGCCGGGGTCTATGATCTCGGGCTCGAGACACTCCGTGCTGAGAGCTTCCGGGTGACCGACGTACAGGTCATCTACACCCATCCGGGCTCCGGCGCGAAAACCCAGCTGCTGACCATCGCGGAAAAGCGCCGCAACACGCCTACCTCGCTGGCCGATGCGCTCGAATGGCTGGATGACCCGCAGGCGCGGCTTCTGGTCAACAGCCGCTCGGGCCGGGCTGCCGTGCAGGTTCCCGCCACCAGTCACATGCTGGAAGATGGGACCATCGAGCCGCGCCTGCGCCTGATCCGCCCGACCGATGCCAGCACAGTCCCGGCAAAGATCATGGAGGACACCCGCTGGCTCGAGGCCGACCGCGCGGCCTTCTCCGCCGCCTGGACCGCGGAACTGGCCGAGGTGCCGGAGTTCTCCGAAGCCACGCTGCACATCGTGGCAGGCCTGCTGCTGCCGATCTGGAAGCAGCTTCCCCAGGATGAAACCCGCGTCTACCGCCTGCAGACCGATGACGGGCAACGCATCATCGGCCGCCGCGTCTCGCCCGCTTGGGTCGCGACCACGCTGGCCAAAGACGCGCCGAAGCTCTCGGCGGCGCAGGTCCATGCCCTCGTTCTGGAGGGCAAGACCGTGGTGCGCCTGTCCGAAGGGATGGAATTGCACCGCTCGCGCGTCATGGGCGCGAACCGGATCGAACTGTCGGGCTTCTCGGAGGCAGCCAAGGATCGGCTCAAGGCCGATGGCTTCTTCTCGGAGATCATCAGTTGGAAGCTTCGGCTGTTCTGCCCGACCGACGCCGATGGCGTCGCGATACTGGATCGTCTGCTTGCACGTTGTCCTGTCGCAAGGCTACATGATCGCGGAGGTTGTTGACCCATGTATTCCGAGACCGAAGACCTCGTGCGCGATCTGGCAGAAAATGCCGAAGGCGTCTGTCGTGCCTACCTTCCCGCCGGACGGCGGGAAGGATCCTACTGGATCGTCGGCGATCTGCAGAACAACCCCGGCCGGTCGCTCTTCGTGCGATTGACGGGCCCGGCGTCGGGACCAGGAGCAGCGGGCAAGTTTACGGATGGGGCCACAGGCGAGCATGGCGATCTCCTGGACATCATCCGCGCCCGGACGGGGATCACGCGCTTCCCCGACCTTCTCGCCGAGGCCCGAGCGCATCTTGGCCGTCCGCAGCCGGTCGCCCCGGATAGGCAAGAGCCGAGGAAGGCCAAGGCGCCCGGTGGCACTCCCGCGGCGGCGCGCTTGTTTGCTGCCTCGAACCCGATCACAGGCACGCTTGCTGAGACCTACCTCCGTTCCCGAGGCATCACCCAATTCGGGGCGAACGGCGCCTTACGCTTCCACCCGAAGTGCTGGCATCGGGAAGAGGGGCAGACCCGGAGCATCCCCAGACCTGCGATAATCGCGGCGGTCACCGATGGGGCAGGGGCCGTGCAGGGAGCGCAGCGCACCTGGCTGGCGCCTGACGGACAGGGGAAGGCGGCAGTGAATCCACAGCGTCGGGCTATGGGTCACCTACTCGGCAATGCTGTCAGGCTCACCCCGCACGATGACATCCTCGTCGTCGGCGAAGGCATCGAGACCATGCTGTCCCTGTCCGAGGCAATCCCAGGTCTGCCCGTCTGGGCGGCACTCTCTTCGGGTCACCTCGGGGCGGTCCTGTTGCCGGAGGGGCTCAAGCGCCTTTACGTCGCGATCGATCGCGATCCGGCCGGGCAGCGCGCGGCAGAGAAGTTGAGCGCCAGAGCCTCCGAGGTCGGGGTGCGCGTGCGGGTGCTGGAACCGCGGCTCGGGGATTTCAATGATGATCTTCGGGCGAACGGCAAGGACGCGCTGCGCCAGCATCTGGCAGGTCAGATCGGGCCAGAGGATCGGCATCGCCTGCCCAGCTGAGCTGCATCGCGCAGGTGGGGGGCTGGGAGTGCGGGGCAGGGGGCTGCATCCCGTCGTGGCTCTGGATCGTCGTCCTCACCCCATCCAGGGCCTTGCGCATCCACCCGTCAGCCCTGCGCGGCCTTCAAGAGATGGGCAGGCCGTCAAAGCGGTTGCCCCTGCAAGGTCGGCAGGGAACCTATTTCCGCCGGCGGCAAAGCCGCCTTTGCATCGCGAGACAAATAGCTTCCCTGCCGACCTCCTCCACGCTGTTCCGGCCCCGGTGAAGCCGGGGTGAAGGGGCAACCGCCCCGACGGCTCGGGTCTGCCCATGAAGGCCGCGCGGGATGACGCGCGGACGAGACAGGCCCGGAGGCAAGAAACCGATGACGATCCATACCCACGACGACGCGTATGAACCCGCCCATAGCGCATCCCAGACCGCCCATGCGCTCGACGAGCTGCAGCTGTATGGCTACCGCCCCTTCGACGAGCCCGATCCGCGCCCGATGCCCGATGGGCAGCGCCTCGCGGTCGCCGTCGCCGACATCTTCGACGCCCTCGTCGCGACCCTGGAAGACACCCGTATGGAACCCGATCTCGAAGAGGTGCTCTGGGGCCAGGTCAACCTTTTCCACCGCGCCACGGCCCGGATCGAGCGGTCGCTCGATGAGAACGAACAGGCGCAGCGCCGCCTCCAACGCGAGCAGGACGGCTCGGAGGTGAAATCCGTCGAGCTCGAGCGCCTGACGGCCGAAGGCCTGACCCTCGTCGAACGGCGGAACTGCATGGACATGATGCGCGATCACGCCGCATCCGAGTTTGTTCAGCACACGGGATCGACCTGGCGCCCCCGCACCGGCTCGATGGTGAACCGCCAGCACATGACCGCCGCCCTGATCGACAGCCGCGATTTCCTGGCCGCCAAGCGCCGCGCAGAGACCGAGGTGATGTTGCCCGCTGGCCCCAAGGTCGCCCTCACCGGCGGGACCGATTTCAACGATCACCGCCTGATCTGGGGCAAGCTCGACCAGGTCCGGACCAAGTATCCCGACATGGTCCTCCTGCACGGTGGCAGCCCGAAGGGCGCAGAGCTCATCGCCGCCAAATGGGCCGAAGCCCGGGGCGTGACGCAGGTGGCCTTCAAGCCCGACTGGACCAAGCACGCCAAGGCCGCGCCCTTCAAGCGCAACGACGCGATGCTGGATGTGCTCCCGGTCGGGGTCCTCGTCTTCCCCGGAACCGGTATCCAGGAAAACCTCGCCGACAAGGCCAAAAAGCTGGGCATCCCGGTCATGAAGTTCGAGAAGGGGGCGTGAGCCCCCTCTTTCTTTTCGGGATAGAACATAGTGGAAACGTCGAAGAGCGCTTGATATTGTGGTTTGGAGAGAGGCGTCAACAACATGTTCGACATATCGCGGCAAATGGAAGTGTTCCCGACGACGGTCGATCTCAAGCGGATCGACCCGTCTCTCAACATGCGGCGCTTCTATCGAATGAGCGTTCAGCCGGACCTGTTTGGCGGCGCATGCCTTGTGCGGGAATGGGGCCGTATCGGGTTTCGAGGGCAGATGATGGTCGAGACGCACCCTGATGAAGGCAACGCCATCACCGCGTTGATGAAGCTGGCAGCGGTGAAGAAGCGGAGGGGTTACGTTCAGTGATCGATCTTGGACGCAGCCATTTTCTCATCGCATTTAGAGTTCTGCTGGATCAATTGGAAGTGAGGTCCAACGCCTCGCCCCGCTTTAGTATCTCGTAGATCACCCCTTCGAGGATAGGAAGGGCCTGGCGATCCTTGCTAAGGAGAAGCGTGGCGAGCGCACTATGCGAAGACATTGCCCGGACCACTGCCGCCTGCACCGCGCCGGGGAGGTTCCCCTTCATCGCTTGATCCTTACTGTTATTATCGATCTGAGCCATCACAACCGGGTTCTGGCGGGTAATCGCTGCAACCTGGTTCACGAAGGCGACCTGGTCCTCGATCGGGGTGGCCTCCCCAAAGAGGCTGTTCAGGCGTTCGATGAGCTCCTGCATGTAGACCGGTAGGGCACCGGGCCGTCCCCCGCCGCCGCCGCCCTTTATGGGGTCGAGGGTGGGGGGCTCCTCATCCTCGCCGTTGCTAGCCTCCTCTCGCTCCACGATGTCATAGCCGGTCAGCGCGATTCCGTGCAGGTCGATCTCGGACGCTGGAACCCCATCCAGTCGGTTCGCGAGCAGTTTCGAGAAGGCCGCGAAGACCTCAAGGTCCGGATCGCCGAGATCGACCAACTGCGCGACATAGGCGTAAAGGCGTCCGAACCGGGCTAGGCCTGCCTTGAAATCCGTCAGCGACACGATCGCTGTCTCGACCTGTTCGCGCTCGTGATCGGCGCGTTTCATCCCGTCTTCGTTCCCGGTCGCCTTCGCCTTCTGCCAGGCGTCCTCGGCCTCTGAGGCGCGGTTTCGAAGCTCCGTGAGCCGATGGTTATAGGCGTCGGTTGGTTCCTGCGTCGCGGCGTACATCGCCTTGTGGGCCGCCTCGTCATCGGTGCCGCTGGCGGCGGCCGTCGCTGTCCGAAACCGGGCCCTCTGGAAGTCGAGGACGTGTGTCTCGTCATAGACCCCCTGATCGTCGAGGAACTCCTTCAGGTCATAGACGACGTTGAGGTCCTGCACCTCCTCGATCTTGGCGCCCCGGTCATACTGGGCGAAGGCGGCCCGTACCACTTCCGGGTCGTTGATAAAGTCGATGATGAAGGTCTGGTCCTTCCCGGGAAAGGTCCGGTTCAGACGGGAGAAGGTCTGGACGATCTCGACCGCGTTCGCGATCTTCTTGTCTACATACATTGCGACTAGCTTCGGCTGGTCGAAACCGGTCTGGAACTTGTTCGCCACCAGCATGACCCGGTATTCCGGTCGGTCGAAGACGTGGCGCAGGTCCTTGCCGCCCGCGTCCGGGTTCATGTTCGCTTCGGTAAACTCCGCATCCTCCTCAACGACGAATGCATCCCCCTGCAACAGGTCGTCATTCGGGTGCATGACCTCTCGCCCGGTCAGTTTGCCCGAAAAGGCGACGAGGGCCCGGATGTACCCGTATTCCGGGTTCGCCGCGATGAAGGCGTCGAACGCCCGCTTGTACCGGACTGCAGAGGCCCGGGAGCTGGTGACCACCATGGCCTTCGCTTTCCCGTCCAGCAGGTGGGCCACGTTCTTCGAGAAGTGCTCGATGATGAATCGGACCTTCTGTGTGACGTTAGTCGGGTGCAGCGTCATCCACTTCGCCAAGGCCCGCTTCGCCGCCTTCCCATCAACCCGCTTCTCCTCGACGATCTCCTGCCCGAGGTTGAAGGCCGTCTTGTAGGGGACGTAGCCGCGAAGCACGTCGAGGATGAACCCTTCCTCGATCGCCTGGCGCATCTCGTATTTGTGGAACGAGACCGGGAGGTTGTCCTCCGCGGCGGGCCTTGTCGGGTCCGCCGGGCGCCCAAAGAGCATCATGGTCGAGTGTTTTGGGGTCGCGGTGAAGGCGAAATGGGACACGTTCGCCGGGCGCTTCCGGGACCGCTGGACCTCTAGAAGGATGTCCTCGACCGTCATCTCCGACATATCCTGCTTGGCTGATAGGGCCAGTGTTGCCTGCAGTTTCGAGGCCGTGTTTCCAGTCTGGGAATTATGCGCCTCGTCGATGATCACCGCGAAGTTCCGGTCCCGGAGGGACTTTTCGGTCAGGATCGCCTCCATCGCGAAGGGGAAGGTCTGGATGGTTACCACGATAATGGGTGTGCCCTTCAGCATTGCCTCGCTGAGCTGCTCGCTCTTCGACTTCGAGGACGTCTCCCTGTCGATCGCCGCGATCAGCCCCTTCTGGTGGTCGATCTGCTGGACAGCGTCCTGCAGCTGTCCGTCCAGAACGTTCCGATCTGTTACGATGATCACCGTGTCGAAGATCGGAGTCCCGTCGTCCCGGCGCAGCTTCACCAGGTCATGCGCCGTCCATGCGATTGTCGAGGTTTTTCCGGACCCGGCGCTGTGCTCGCACAGGTAGGGGTGTCCCGGCCCCTTCACCTTCGCGTCTGCGATCATCTTGTTGACCGCGTCGAACTGGTGGAACCGGGGGAAGATCAGGGTCTCTTTGACCGACCAGTTCCCCTTCAAGTCGACCACGTTCTTCTTCTCGACATAGACGAAGCTGTGGAAGATCCGCAGGAACGCGTCCGGCTGGCAGATTTCCTCCCAGAAGTAGGCGACTGGATACTCCCCATCGGCCCGGGCCGCGTTACCGGCCCGACCGTCATTCCCCTTGTTGAAGGGAAGGAAGAAGGTGTCCTCCCCCGCAAGCTTGGTGGTCATCCAGATCTCGCTGTCGGACATCGCGAAATGGACAACCGCGCCGCGATGCTGCGTCAGAAGCGGATGCTTGCGTTTCGTGACCGGGTCTACGGGCAAGCGCTCGCGCCGGTACTGGGCCTTCGCGTGTTCGACCGACTGGGTGAAATCCGTCTTCAGCTCGACCGTCGCCAGCGGCAGGCCGTTCAGGAACAGGCCGAGGTCTATGGCGAGCTCGCGGCCCGGGTGATATTTCAGCTGCGGCACGACCCGCAGCCGGTTCGACGCGTAGCGGTGCAGGACCTTCTCGTTGCGCTGGTCTTCCGGGGCCGCCTCGGACAGGTCAAGGTGACCGCTGCCAGCGACGGAGAAGCCCCGGCGCAGGGTCTGTACTATTCCCTGTTTCTCCAGCGCAGTCTCCAGCCGGTCCATGACCACTGTAAGGGTCTTGTCGCCGTTCATCGCCTGAAGCCGGTCCCATTTCTGCGGCTGGGTGGCGCGCAGCCAGGCCTCCAGATCCTCCGGGTACATGGCGCGGTCGGCATCAAACGCGTCGGAGGCGCCGATCAGCCAGCCTGCGGCTGCGAGCCTTTGGACGATATAGGACTCGAGGTGCTTCTCGTGATGCAGGTCGCTCATTCTGTCACCTCCGTACCGCCGGCCTGCGCCTGCTGCCACTCGTGATAATTCAGCTTCGAACCTCGGACCTTCCACTCAAGCTGTCCGTTGCTGTTCCGGTCCAGCACGGCAGCCGCCGCGGCCGAGGCTCCGCTGACGAACAAGAGACCCGACCTGCCGTGGATCGTCGCCTTGCGCAGACCCGTGGGTTTCCCGTCGACCAGAAAAAGCTGGATGGTCCGCCCGAAGGTCTCACCGGTGGTCATGCGGCCACCTCTTTCACAAGTCTTGCCAGCTTTGATTGGGCTGAAAACGGCATTCTCATACCTTCCATACCGCTCTGGCGCGCCAATCCGCCGGAAAGCCCATGCTCGCAGGATCAGCCAACGGGCAGCCGTCGATTAGCGAAACAAGGCGCTGTTTCCATTCATTGCCCGGTGCGATCAGGGCCAAAAGGTAATCGAGCATCACCAGAGTGTTGTGCAGATAGCGCGGATCGGCATCCCGCATCGCAACGGGCAGCTTGGCGGGGTATTTCGGAACAGTCATCTTCACTGTGAAGCGCTTGTTCCACAGCCTGCCATGGTGGGCGCATATGTTGCGCACGTGGCTGATATGGTGGGCGAAAGACGTGACGACCCTTTCGTCCAGTGCGAAGGGGGCTGCAATGGCGTTTCTATCGCCGCGCAACTTCAGATCGCTGTAGAATTTCGAAAGTAGACCGAACGACATGACCTCTGCCGCCATCCAGACCGGCGGCAGCTTCGGCGAGGTGTATTTGTCGCGATAGTGAGTAGCGAAGGTGTCGCGCGAGCGGCTGAATTCCTTGTTCAACTCGGCAACGGCAGAGGCATGACGCCCGATGTGGGCATAGTTGCCCTGTTCGAGATAGCCATGGGGCCCATAGGTCATCGCCATGTGATGTGCCCATTGCGCGCGCAGGGCTACTTCGACCCGTTCGATAGCGTCCAGGACCAAGAGCCGCAATTCACGGTCGAAGATGTAGAGTGTCAGCACATCCTCGAAGGTTGTCCCGTCACGAAAGGCGTGATCGCCGTTGTTCGCGGCGGGCACCTCGAAGGGAAGCCAGTAGGCCCGCAGCCTGTAGTAGGAGATGAAGCTGAGGTAGTGCTGTGCCTGGGCTTCGTCCCCCACAATCATGCCGCGACGTTTGAGGAGTTCGATCTGATCTGGCACAGAAACGGCGGGTTTTTCAAACTTCATGCGGCACCCCCGTGCCGTGAAAGCGATACCCTGAAAACAAGTAACCCGCCGGGGTGCGCAGTGCGAAACCGAGGTTCCGTCCGAGGCGTGGCGGGTCTTGTTGAGACATTAGATAGGGCAGGAATCCTACCAAAGCAATAAGAAACCGACCGGTCCGCGCCAAAAGTCATGCTGCCGCCCTCACGTCAATCTTCCCGGTCACGGCGGCAGTGATCAGCGCCGAACGCTTCTCGCGAAGGAGGTCGATGCTGCGCTCGGTCAGGGTGATAAGGCTCCTGATCCGCTCAAGCTCAACATCTATCCGGTCTGCGATGCGCCGCTGTTCCTCGATCGGCGGCATGAACACGGGAAGCCCCAAGAACTTCTCAGCCTCCATGCGCCATTGATCGGTCCGGATACCGTTTGAAATCAGACGGTAGACCCACGGCATGGGCTGCGCGCGCAGATAGTGGTGCATGTATCTGGGGTCATGTTCGCCGATGGGGCGCATTACAACATAGTCGGGGCTGGTGATGCCCCTCATTTGGGCGATGCCCATCGACCCCTGCCACGCCTTCATCTTGTTGATGACGAGGTTGTTCGGTTTGACCAGTTGATATTTGGTAAGGTCTTCGGGGGTCTTGTTAATATTGTCGTCCCGGGACGACTTCTCGATCACCCCGAACTCACGGTAGACCGAAAGAACGGTCAGGGTTTCATATCCCTGCCGCTTCTCCTGCCGGAAATGGTCCTTCATCCGGCCCCGGACCCAATGCGCAGGTACCCGCCCGCGCCAATCGACCCCACTGTCGATGGTGAGCGTGTTTCGGTCAAGCCCGCGCCGAACGAAGCGCGATATCGCCGCCTTCTCCTTCTCCTTCAGCAGCGCGATGAACCGGGTCTTCTTCTCGATCAAGCCGTCAATCAGACCGGTTTCGCGGTCCAGGAAGCGAGCGATGGCGGTTTGTGTTTCGATAGGAGGGGTTGGCACCTTTATGGAACCAACGAACCCCCACTCAGCCCTTGGCATCTTCGCGCCGGTTGTCGACCCATTTACTCGATCAATGAAGCCCGGCTCGAGAAGCTGATAAGCAGCAAATCGCGGCTCAATGTGGTCTTGAGGTCGAAGCGCCCAAAGATCGCCCACGGCTTCCCCCGCGTTTTCAGCAAGATAAACCTTCGCGAGATAAGGGCGCAGCTTCCCAAAAAGAATGTCGCCTCGTCTGAAATCAACGCCATCCCCGTCAAAGACGGACTCCGTTTCAATAGCGCGCCCCGTCCAGCTCTCGATATTCTCCAAAGCCACGACCTTCCCGCCCTTCTTGGATTTTTCAGAGAGGCGACGAAGATTGTGCTTCAGGGGGATATGCTTCCAGCCGATGGGTAAAGCAGTCCCGGAAATCACTTGCATCTCTGTCATGCAGTGACCTCCGCCAGCACCGCCGCGATTTCCGCCTCGACCGCCTTCAGCTCGGCGTCGATCTCGTCCAGATCGCGGGGCGGCTGGTATTCATAGAAGTAGCGGTTGAAGTTGATCTCGTACCCCACGACGCCCACCTGCCCGTCGTATTCATCGCGGAAATCCTCGTCCACATAGGCGTCGGGCGCATGGGGCAGCACCTCCTGCGCCATATAGTCCCGGATGTCGGTGCCGAGGGGGATGTTCTCGAAATCCGTCAGGTCGTCGTCGGGGATGACCTCACCCTTCTTGTCGAGGATCGGTTCGAGGTCTGGGTCCCACACGCCGAAGGATTTCTGGAACGCCTTGATCAGAGCGGCGTTCACGCGGCCCAGCCCCGGGTCACGCTTGGCCGCGTTCTTGACCCAGGCCTCGAACCGGTGCCAGCCATGCGCCTCGCCCATGTCCGCCTCGAAGAGCGTGGTCCAGGCGGTCTGCACTTCGCGCGAGAGCTTGCCCCATGCGGTTTCATCCGCCAGCGCGGCCAACCCTTCGGGCGAGATCACGACCTTCTTGCGCAGCGGGCGCAGGACCTTGACCCGGCGATAGCCGAAGTCGCGGGCGTCGAAGATCCGGCTTTCCTTCGTCTGGACGAAGTCGGAATACATCTGGACGATCTGGCGGATCTGGTCATCCCCGACCCGGCGACGCTTGTTCCCCTCGCTCTTGCGCATGGGCTCGAACAGCGCAGTCGCGTCGATCAGCTGAACCTGCCCCTTCCGGTGGGCCGGTTTGTTGTTCGACAGGAGCCAGATGTAGGTGCCGATCCCGGTCCGGAAGAAGATCTCGGTCGGAAGTGCGATAATCGCCTCGACCACGTCCTCCTCCAGCAGGTAGCGCCGGATTTCGGATTCCCCTTGCCCCGCGTTCCCGTTGAAGAGGGGCGAGCCGGACAAGACGATAGCCGCCCGCCCGCCGCCGCGCTCCGGCGCCTCCAGCTTGCTGAGGAGGTGGAGGAGGAACAGCATCGACCCGTCGCTAACCCGCGGCAGCTTGGGGCCGAACCGGCCCTCGAACCCCTTTTCCTGATGTTCCCGAACCACGGCGGCCTGATCCATCTCCCACTTCTTGCCGAAGGGCGGATTCGAGACGCAGTAATGGAACCGTTCGTTCGCCAGCTTGTCGTCGGACAGGGTGCTGCCCAGCTTGATGTTCTTCGACAGGTCTCGGCCGGGATCGGACTCGACGGTCTTGAGGAGCATCGAGGCGAGGCAGACCGCGTGGGTCTCCGGCTCCAGTTCCTGCCCGTAGGGAACGATGACCGGGGCGACCGAGTACCGGTCGCGCAGGGCGTTCACATGCTCCATGCCGTCCGACAGGAAGCCGCCAGTGCCGCAGGTGGGGTCATAAAGGGTCCGGATCAGGCCGGGGTTGTCGATGAACATCTGGTCGTCCGGGTCGAGCAGCAGCTCGATGGCCAGATGAACGACGTCGCGCGGGGTCATGAAGTCTTCGGCCGCCTCGTTCACCTCGGCGCCGAAGCGCCGGATCAGGTGTTCGTAGACGTTCGACATGATCCGTTCCGGAACTGCGTCGGGGTGGAGGTCGATGGCGGCGAAGTTCTGGCAGATCTTGTAGAGGACCCCGGCTTTGTCCATCCGGGCCAGCGTGTTTGCGAAATCGAACTGTTCGAAGATGACGCGCGCGTTGTCAGAGAAAGATGCGATGTAATCCTCAAGGTTCTGACGGGTCCGGGTCGCGCCGAGGCTGCGCAGGTCGTAGTTCGAGGTGTTGTAGAACGGGTACCCGGTCTGGGTCCGCAGGATCACGCCCAGGTCGATCGGGCTGTCCTTCATGGTCTTGACGGTTTCGCGCACCTGGTCCCGGGTCGGTTCCAGCACGCATTCCAGGCGGCGCAGCAGGGTGAAGGGCAGGATTACCTTACCGAAATCGACGTGCTTGAAGTTCCCCCAAAGGTCGTCCGCGTTCTTCCAGATGAAATCGGCGAGAGAGGTGTTCGTCGTCAGGGTGTTCATCTATGCGCCTTCACTGCTATTCGTTTTCGTCTCAAGGTGCTGTTCCAATAATCGTGCTGCCAAACGGAAGCCGTCGACCTGACTCATCCGGTGCCGGACACAGAGCTCCTTGAAGGCCCACCGCTCATCCTCGGTGATCTTCAAATTTAGGTTCGAAAGTTTCGCGGCATCATCACCCATTGGGCATCTCCTCGCGGATAATGACTTATCTTCCATTCTTCCATTAAAGAATTCAATCACATTTGCTTGGACGGCCCCTTTTCAACCTGATCCACAGTTGGCAAGCGGATGCTTTAAGGGGACTTCAGATCCAGTGCCTTGTTCAGCTCGATCTGTGTTCTTTCGGGTTTCGCCGACAGCTGCGATGTCGTTGTTTCTGAGAGTATTAGCCAGTACCTCGTATGGCGTCGCTCACCGGTCCGGCTGAGCGCACCCTTCTCGACCAGGTCCTGCAGATCGCGGGTTGCGGTCGCGCGTGAAGTTCCGGTGATCTTGAGATAGTTGTCGGCGCTGAGGCCGCCTTTGAACCCGCCGGGGCCTTCCCGAAACATGCGAGCGATGGCCTTGGCCTGGCGTTCGTTCAAGTGGTCTCTGTGCCGATCGTAGAAGTGTGCCTTGCTGATGAAGAAGCCTACGCGGTCGAGTGTTACCTGTTGGGCCTTCAAGACAACTTCTGCGAACCAGACGAGCCAATCGGTCACGTCGAGCGTTTTTTGATGCTGCTCGAGCTGATCGTAGTATCCCTTGCGCTCCTTCTCGATGGTGAAGGCGAGCGAGATGAGGGTCGGCTGGCCAATGTTCTGCGCCAGCGACTTTTCAGCGAGGGCGCGACCCAAGCGACCGTTGCCGTCTTCGAATGGGTGGACGCTCTCGAAATAGAGGTGGCTTAGCCCTGCGCGCGTCAGCGCTGGAAGCGGCTCTGCTCCCCCCGGCCCGGTCTTGTTGTACCAATCCGCGTATCGCTCCATCTCAGGCATGACCCGCTCTGAGGGCGGCGCTTCGAAATGGATCGTGGGCCGGTCAAGGCGGCCGGAAACGATTTGCATCGCCTCGGCGTGTTGTCGGTAGGCCCCGATGGTTTCCAACCGACGGTCATGGGACAGGAGCATTCGATGCCAGCGGTACAGCGTCTCATGGGTCAGCGGCTCTGCAAAACTGGAATAGACGTCGACCATCATTTCCGCGACGCCCTGTTCGCGCGGTTTGGCAGGGTAGCTGTCCGGATCGAGGCCCAGATGGCGGCGCAACGAAGACTGGACACTGAGCCGGTCGAGGATTTCACCCTCGATGGCGCTCGTCTGCATTGCTTCCTCGCTGAGCAGTTCGATGCGAAGTTGCTCGCGCTCCGGCTGGCTGACATGATGGACCGCGCCGAGGATTTCTCCGGACGACAGCAGGAACGTCTGCTCAAACGGCTCCAGCGCGGAGGCGTCATACCGGAAATCCGGCCAATCTGGCAGCGTCCAGTTCCAAGCCATGAGTTATAGATGCCCTTTCTATAACTCACATTTAGATCGCATGTGAGGCATAGAAGTCAACTCTATCGCTCAAAGGACCTGCGGGACGGGATGACCCACAAACCAATGCGATGCCTTGAGCTAGGCCTTTTCAAGGTGCGTCAGATCTTGTTGACGCGGTTTGGGGGTCTTCGGATCGACTGGGTTCTGTTCCGTCGCTTGAATGAATGGTTCATAGCGAACGTCCGCCATGGCGCCGTCGAACCAGGCAGGCTGCACGTCGCCATTGTTCCATTGGTACAGGTAGCCAACCAGATTTTCAGATGTCTTGCAGAGGATGCGCATGATCGGTTCGCCAGTCAGGCGGGGCTTCGTATTCATAATGCGTTCCTCCTAAATGGACCTCGCAACTCGTCACTACTGAGGTCTGAAATTCCTGTTAGCTGGTGTTAGGACTAGGTTTCTGCAACTGCAAGATGAACCGTTCCGGGTGGGCGAAAATCCACCGGCGAAATGCAAGTTATCTTTTCAGATGGGTACCTTACGGTGCGTGCGGTTCATGCGGCGATGCAGCGCGATCCGCAATTTCGTCCAAGATTTTGTCGATCTCGCCCCATATGCGTGGTTCCACCTGACCGCGGATCAGAGCCCATTTACTCAAGACGTCGAGGGGGTCGTGGTCCCGGAGGAGGACACCCAGGCTGGCTGCATCTACTGCCAGAGATGTCCGGGCCTGCCACTGCGTGTTTCGAGTGCGCCGCTCCTCCGCGACTGGCGCGAAGACCGGCGACAGTTGCCAGCCTTTGACTGCACGGCGCAGGGCGGCACGCACCACATGTGCTGGCTCAACACCACAAGTTTCTAGCGCAGCTTCCTGTCGTTCGAGTGCGTTGACCCTGATGTCGATCTTCCGGGTCGGGCTCAATGCGCGCGCGGATACGGGAGCTCTCAGGCTGGTATGCGGGTCAGAGCTTTCCGCGGTGACTTGGTGCGGCGCCACGGCACCTTCCGGCACAAGCTCTGACCCGTGCCGATCCGCGTTAACGTCAGTGGCTGGGGTGCCTGTCTTTGTTGCTGTGACCTGTGCCTCATCTTCCTTCCCGGGAATCTCGCGGTCACCCTGTTGCAGGGTGGCGGCGTAGGCTGGGTCGGGCCTAGTGATGGTCGGGATCTTCTTGCGCAATCGACTGTCCTCACGCAGCAAGAATATTGTTGAGGATGTCCGTCGCCTCCTCGAGCGCCTCGACGACATGACGAACATGTGGACGCATCAGAGGGTTTGGATCAGATTGCTTTTCCAGCGCCAAGGCGTGGAGAAGCCCCTTCTGATCCATCTCCTTGTAAGTGTTTCGTCGCATCATGACGGTCTCAATCACCGGAAAACGGGTGAGCGCTTCTTCAATCAGGGCGGCGTCAGCACGGGTCGTTTTCGGGTCGACCATGTTGAGGACGACGTGGTGGCGCGGAAGGCTGGAGGGGTCGTCAACACGGGATTTCAGCTTCTCAAACCAATCAGAAGTCTGCGCTCCGACATCGAAATCAGATGTCGACAGCATGACGGGCGTCACAATGTGGTCCGCAAGCACCGCGATGCCGTCTGACCATTCGGCACCGACCCCCGCGGTATCGATGAAGATGAAGTCTGCTGTGCCTGCCATGTAGACCTGATCGATCTGACCCTCGACACCCGCCACGCTTTCGACGGTGGCCGAGCAGAGAAGCGGCGAACTCAGCCCACCGGCTTCCGCCCGGGCATGCCAGGCACCGAGTACTCTCGTGCTGTCCGTGTCGATCAACATCACTCTGCGTCCGGCGGCGATCGCGGCGCTGATCAAGGCGCGCGAAAGCGTCGTTTTTCCACTGCCCCCTTTCCGGGCCATCGCTGCGATCACCACAAGATTTTCGTTCGGCATTCTGACTCTCCGCAAAAATAGTGAATCGCAACGATAATGCTAAAGTGTCGCTAAACGCATGAGGCGGAGGGGTCAAGCAGAAGTCGGGAGGCGAACGGCGTTTGGCATGCAGCGGGTGGCGTTATGCGATGACCGTGCGACGTTTGCCGTGGCGCCGTCAGCATTCGTCGCGGGGCACCACACACCCTCCAAATGTCGGGATGCGCTTGGCGATGTGCCGCGGACGGAATGCAGGAGACGGATAGCGCGCTCCAGACGACGGGAGGCAGTCTCGCGTATGTCGTTCTGCGGGTGACGCGAGACGGTCAGCACGCAGCAAAACCCGTCTTGCGGGGTGCAAGAGACGGGGCGCAAAAGACGCGATGCGCGATGCGGAGACCGCATCGCGTGGTGCAATGAGCGCGACGCGCGATCCATTTGACAAAGGACGGGAAATCGCCCCTGCGGGGCGATTTTCTACATTGAGTACAAGCCCTTATGGCCGACTCCACTTGCGTTGGGAGTCGGCGGGCTTGTACGAAGTTGGCAAGAAATAGGAACGTTAACTTCAAAATGCCCCGCCGCCGCAGACTGTCAGTGATCGAACGATCGACCATCTCCCAAGAGCGCCGGAACGGCGTCTCCGCGGTGTCGTTGGCAGCCCGCTACGATGTCAGCCTGAAGACGATCTACAACGTGGTGAACCACTGGGATGAGCGTCAGACAGCGAACGGCAGCCGATCGCGGGTTGTGGGGATCCGGGTCTCGGACGACGACCTGCGCCGGTTCGACGCGGCGCTGTCGCGGCGCGGGATTGCGCACCGCTCGGATGCCATGCGCCGCCTGATGCTGGCGGCCGAAGGTGTTTTCCTGCCCGACGACGAGATGTGTGACGAGTTGCGCAACCTCGGCGCCGCGCTCAACCGGGTCGGCAACAACGTGAACCAGATCGCGCGACGTCTGAACGAGGCCAAGGTGCGGGGCGAGAGACTGTCCTACCCGGCCTCAAGTCACCGTGACGTCCGCGCCCTTGCGGGTCTGGTCTTCGATCTGGCCGACCAGGTCCAGGAGATGTCGCGTGCGCGGCGCAGCGTGCTGGACCTTGAGATCAGCTCTGCCCTGGCGGGCCTCGCCGAGAGGAATGAGAATGGCGCGGAGTGACCGGGTCCGTGGCATCGACCCGGCGCTATTTGACCGCGGCTGGAGCCGAGTTTCGGGATCCTGGCAGGGGCTTTCCAGGGGCGCGCAGATGGTTCGGGCCGCGCGCGGCTATTCGCCAGCGATCTTCAAGGCTATCTCGAAAGGGGGCTGTCACACCGGGGCGCAGCTACGGGCTCAGCTCACATATCTCACAACAAAGTCGACCCATATCCTCGACAGTCGCGGCACCCATGACGGGAAGAAGCAGCTCTCGGAAGCCGAGATCAACCGAGTGGCGCGGCGGTTCGAGAACCAGTGGAACGAGCGCTACAGCCCCAAGCTTGGCCATACGTCGCATCTGCTGATGGCATTCCCGGTTGGGACCAGGGGTGAAGAGGTGCGCGATATCACCCAGGCGGTCTGCGAGAAGTTCTTTCAAGGTGAGGGGTCGCAATTCGACTATATTGCTGCAATACACCAAGATCGCGCGCATCCACATGCGCATATTGTTCTGAACCGCCGCAGCAAGGATGGCGAAATGTTCTTTCTCGGGAAGGATCATCACTTCAACTACGACGCCTTTCGCGAGGCGATGGTCGAGGCGGCCCGGGTTCATGGGATCCGCCTTGAGGCGACGCGTCGTCTGGATCGCGGCGTCACGACCTACCGCGCCGAGATCGATGAAATCTACAAGGCTCGCGACGAAGGTCGTCCCCCAGTTGAGCGCCAGAGAACCGGCGCGGACCTGGGGGCCGCTCTGGAAACCGTCAGGCACAAGGCGTTGATCTACCGTGGGCTCGCGGCGGAGGCGTCACGTTCGAATTTCGACGACGTGGCCGAAGCGCTCGAGCGGGCCAGCACCATCCTTGCCAGTGGCGGTCAGATGCAAGCTGACGGAGCCATCTACATGTCCCAAGACGAAGCAGCGTTCGACACGCTGATCACCGAGTTTTCTCAGAACATTCGCCAGATCGAGGCGGCGATCGACAGGGCGCCGGCGGCCGAGAGGCCGGTGATCGAGCGCAAGCTGACCGACGTTCTGGCCTCGGTCGCGCATTTGAACCCGCTCGGGGATCGCTCCGCCGCCCTGGTCGATGCTCCGTCCCGGGACGGCATCTATGCAAGGCCAAACGCCAGTGAAGATCACCTCGCGCGTCTTGACGATGGAGAGGTGGCACCAAAGCTGGCCGAAGCGTTGCAAGGCACGGGCATCGATGCCGAGGCTGTGGCCGCGCGCCTGCGGGAGGGGGCAGGCAATGCCGCATTGGAGCGCCAGTGGCTGGCACAGGATCTGCAGGGGATTGCCAAAGCAAGCGACCTCGATCTGGAGAAATCTGCGGACCGGGAAGACGCGCTCGACCGGCTGGAAGCCGTGCATGTTCGGCTGGGCGATGTTTTGACCGATGTACGCGTCCTGCGCGCGCCAACCGAGGTCGACGAGGTGGATGACGCTGAGGCAGCGCTTGGTGAACGGTTGACGACACCTGGGAGTGATCTCGCGCAAGATGGGTCCGACATCTTTGCCCCATCGGAGCGGCAGGCGTTCAGAGCGCTGGTGGCGCAGTTCCGCCGGACGGATTTCGATCATCCGTTCTTCGACGACCCGTCCGTCCGGCGGGCAGGTGCCGTGGAGGTTGAAGAGGCCCGCGCCGCGTTCGACGTCTACGCGCAGAAATCGCCGCAACATGCCGAACTGGCCTCAATGGCCTGGGAACAGATCACCGACAGTCGAATGCCGCCGCAATATGCGGTATCCGAGCAGGACCGCACGCTTCATGCTGGCGACATGGACCTCGCCTTGCGGGATCCTTCGGATCATCTCGGTCCGATTGCCGAAGAGCTCCGCACCCTCGCCCGCTATCGCACGGAGATGCCGGATGATGAATTCGGGAAGGCCGTCCAGGACGAAATCAATCACCTTCGTTCGCTAGGCGCGTCGCGTGCCTATATCAGCGAGCGCAGTTTCGAGATCGAGGACCAGGCGCGACAAGACTACGCCGAGCGCCGGTATCTGGAAGAGACAGCGCCAACCGTCATGGCCTTTGTGCGAAACGCCGACGTCGAGGGCCCGCTCTCCGAGTCAGAGCAGCAGGACATCGTCCGGCAGATAAACGAGCGACTAAGCCACGACGCAATCGACGCGCTGCGGGCCGGTAACGCGGACGTCCTGGACACATTCACCGAGGATCCGCTGCGCCAGCTGGAACTCGCCAAGACCTATCTCCAGAGCAGCGAGGTCACTGCGCACGGCCCGGCGATGGAGCGCGTTCTCGATGCATTGGCGGAAGAACAGATAGAGGCGCAGCGCGCACGCCACGCTGCGGCAGATGGCGAGAAGGGGATCACCCATGGATAAAGGCAAGATTGCCTTAGGAGTGTTGAGCCTCGTGCTGGTCGGTCTCGCCATGGGCTATGTCGTGGCGACCGGCTTTGTCATGTTCCGCTATGGGCTTTCTCCCACCCGTTTCGACGTCACCCTGCTTGCCCGCGAATATCGGGGTCTGTCTCAGTCTGCACCGAAAGACTTCCTCTGGGTGAACCTCATCCTTGGCAGCTTCGGCCTGGCATCGCTGATGCTGAGCGTCACGCTTCTGGGGGATGCATTGACCCGCTTCGGGACGACGCATTGGCAGACCCGCAGCGAGATGAACAGGAACGGTTTCTTTGCCAAGCCCGACGGTGGCTTCCTTCTGGGCAAGCTCGGCTCCCCGAAATCCAAGCGCCCGTTCCTAGTCTCAAAAACCTTCCCCCACGCGCTGATCGTGGCGCCTACAGGCCGGGGCAAGGGCGTGGGGTTCGTGATCCCGAACCTGCTGACCTACAAGGGCTCCGCCGTGGTGCTCGACGTGAAAGGCGAGAACTTCCGCGAGACCTCGCGCTTCCGCGCCAGCAGGCCCCATCGGAAGGTTTCTTCGTAGAACCACGCTAAGGAAGAACGAAGCCTGAACATGGCTTACAGCGTGGCATTTCTGATCGCCTTGTAAGCTGTTGATCTGCCTATGCCGAGGTGTTTTGCGGCTTGAGCGACGGATTTACCTGCGCCGACGAGATCTTGGAGGGCTGAGATTGTCTCGGGTTGCAATGGCGGGCGCCCAGGGATGCGGCCATGCTTTCGAGCGTTGATCAGGCCGTCTTTGGTGCGCTCAGAGATCAGGCGGCGCTCGAAATGCGCAATGGCCCCGAAGACATGGAACACGAGCTCTCCGGCGGCGGAAGTCGTATCGATCCGCTCCTCGAGGCTGATCAGATTGATCTCTCTGGCTTTGAGGCCGTCGACGGTTTCCAAGAGTTCCTTGAGCGAGCGCCCCAACCGATCGAGGCGAATGACGGCGAGGGTGTCGTTGGGTCTGGCCTGATCAAGCAAGGCTGTCAAACCGGGCCGGTTGAACGTTTTGCCGGAGATCACGTCTTCGAACACGCGAATAGCGCCGTGTTGTAGCAGCCGATCTTTCTGTCCGGACAAATCTTGGTCGACGGTCGAGACCCTTGCGTATCCGAGGATGTCGCCAGTGCGTGGCATGGTGTCTCCAAAATGGCCGTTTTAGGCCCTGATCGCAGGTGGTTACCCTAATCCCGGATTTGTGCAGGATATCTGTCTTTTTAACAGTCTCTATAATATTGGGCGTCTTCAAACTTGCAACAACGTTTTGAGGACGCCTTATGGCCCGTAGACTTCTTTCCTCCCGCGCGTATGCGGACCTCTTCGGGGTGCCGACAGATTCTGAAGCCTTGATCCGTCACTATCTGCTGAGCGGAGATGACATTGATCTGATCCGTACTCGCCGCCGCGCCGAAAACCACCTTGGCTTTGCGGTGCATATTTGTCTGCTGCGCTACCCTGGTTTGGGGTGGAGCGAAGGCATCATGCCGCCAGATGAACTGATCGCCTGGCTTGCAGAGCAACTTCAGATCGATGCTTGTTCTCTCGGTGAATATGCCGTCAGGCGAAATACGCGGCATGAACACCATGCCCTCGCGATGCGCCATTTGGGTCTGTCCCCTTTCGGATCTGAACATGTGCAGCAGGCGGAGGATATCGCCACGAGGGCGGCCTTTGCGACGGATCATGGCGTGAAGATTGTCGAGACGCTGATTGCGGACCTGCGCAAGCACCGTTTGGCGCTGCCGAGCGTGGACACGCTTGAGCGCCTCGCCTTGAAGGGCCGGGCGCGCGCGCGAAGGGAGGCTGCCGCGGCGCTGTTTGATGCCCTCTCACTGGAGCAGCGTGACCATTTGCAGGCGCTCTTGGTGAATGACCCGTCCGTAGGGCAAACGCGGCTCACGTGGTTGCGCGGCTTTCCGCACTCGACCAGCCCGGCCAGCATGGCCGCGCTTCTGGACCGTTTGAAATATCTGCGATCATTGAATCTGCCGCCAGATCTTGGCCAGGGTCTGCACCCGGACCGGCTGCTCAAGTTCGCGCGCGAGGGTGCTGTAGCGCCCGTGAGCTTGCTGAACGACTTTGGCGAGCGGCGGCGGATCGCAACACTCGCGGCGCAGATGGCGGATTTATCCGTCACGATCACCGATGCGACCATCGCCATGTTCGAGCGACTGACCGGCCAGCTCTTCTCAAGATCCCGCAACCATCAGGAGGAGGTTTGGCGTATGGGGAAGACTCGGGTTGGCAAGCTGATGCAGCTCTTCGGCGCATCCATTGATGCCATGGCCCGCGCACAAGACCTGGGGCAAGACCCCTTTGCTGCGCTGGATGCGGATGTCGGATGGGATACGCTCCTGGGCAAGCGTGACGAAATTGCCAGCTTCGGAGAGCTGGCAACCAGTGACCCGCTTTCTCTGGCGGCCGAGCGCTATGCGTATATGCGCAAGTTCGCCCCTGCCTTTCTGGAGGCCTTCCAATTCAATGCGACCGATGCGGGGGATGATCTCAAGGACGCCATCGCCTTGCTGCGGGATCAGAACCGCACCGGCAAACGCAAGTTGCCCGATGATCTGCCCATGCCGTTTGCCGCCAAGCATTGGCCGTCGCTGATCGTCCAAGGCGGTCAGCCACAACGGCGCGTGTATGAAACCGCTATTGTGTCCACCTTACGAGACCGCCTGCGAGCCGGGGATGTCTGGGTCGACGGCAGTCGTGAGTATCGCCGGTTCGACAGCTACCTGATGCCCCGGGACACGGCTGAAACTGTCATGCGGGATGCAGGTTTCGAGACCGATCCGGACGCGTGGCTGGCTGATCGCCGGAGCATGTTGGCGAAACGTCTTGACCAAGTGGACCGCGCCTTGAAACGCAATGCTCTTATCGGCGTCCGTATCGAGCGTGGGCGGCTGAAAATCACACCACATGATGCGGTGACACCTCCTGCTGCGGTGCGTTTGGAACGGGCCATCGACGCCGTGATGCCGCGTATCCGCATCACAGAGCTGCTTTGGGAGGTGAATGCGCAGACCGGGTTCCTTGATGCCTTCACTGACCTGCGGTCTGGCAAGCAGCACGATGAACCCGCTGCAGTTCTGGCCACGATCTTGGCTGGAGCCACCAATCTCGGCTTGGAGCGGATGGCCCACGCCTCATCGCGTGTCAGCCATGCGCAACTGACCTGGGCGCAGACATGGTACCTTCGGCCCGAGACATTCGCGGATGCCTTGGGCCGCATTGTCGATGCCCATCATGGTCTGCCCTTCGCGCGACACTGGGGCGCGGCTGAGCACAGCTCATCAGATGGCCAGTTCTTCTCTGCCAATCGTGGCAGCGGACTCATCAATGCCAAGTACGGGCCTGACCCCGGCCTGAAAATCTACTCTTTCCTGTCGGGCCAGTACGGATCGTTCCATTCCAGCGTTATCGGCGCGACGGCGGGCGAAGCGCCCTTTGTGCTCGACGGTCTTCTGGGCAATCCGGCCAGTTTTGACCCCCTCGTTCACTACACAGATACCGGCGGCGTGTCGGACCACGTCTTTGCCCTGTTCCATCTGTTGGGGATGACGTTTGCCCCGCGCTTGCGCGACTTTCCCGACCGGCGGTTGGCGTGCTTCGGTGGCGCGAAGGCGTGGCCTACCCTGTCGCCTCTGATCGGGAAGCCTATCAATGAAGAGGTGACCCGGCAGCATTGGGGCGACGTCATGCGACTCGCGGCCAGCATCCGCGACAAGTCTCTGAAACCGTCTGAAATCCTGCGAAAGCTTGGGGCGTACCGCCAGCAAAACAGGCTGTATCTTGCCCTCGGTGAAATCGGTCGGATCGAACGCACACTCTTCATGCTTGACTGGATCGAGAACGCCGATCTGCGCATGGAATGCCACGCAGGCCTCAACAAGGGCGAAGCGCGGCACTCGCTGGCCAGGGCCGTCTTTGCCCACTCACAAGGGCGCATTCATGATCGTTCTGACGCGGCTCAACAGAAACGGGCCATGGCGCTCAACCTCGTCATCGCCGCCATCACGTTCTGGAACACGATCTACATGGACAAAGCGGCCAGCCACCTCGCACAGGCCAGCCCGCTCTACGACGCCAAGCTGCTTCCGCATACCTCGCCGCTCGGGTGGGAGCACGTCATCCTATCCGGCGACTTCGATTGGCATTCTGGGACCGCTGACCGCAAAATTGCGCGGCCGCTGAACATCAGACCAGCCAGAGACTGGGAAACGTGAAGATGTTCTCTGAAAGTTCCCCCTTAGCGTGGTTCTACGAAGAAACCTTCCGATGGGGCCAGCATGGGGGACAAGGTTTTCCGCTTCGCGCCGACCGACTGGGACCGACCAACACATCGCTATAATCCGCTGGCGCGCATTGCTGCCATGACCAACCCCGACCGGCAGCAGATGGAGCTTAAACTCACCGCGAAGCTCTTCCTGCAGACCGACAACGAAAAGCTGAGCGGCCTTCTCGCAGGCGGTATCGACTTGTTCGTGGCGGCCGGTCTTCTGGCCTTCGAGCGCGGCGTGCCGACCATCGGCGAGATCTACCGCATCACCGCCTCGGGGGGCGACAAGCAGAAGGAATATCTGAAGCGTTCGCAGGAGGTGAAGAACACCTCGGCCAAACTGATCTTCGAGCGTATGGCCTCGACCAACAACGACACCCTCACCTCCTACCTCTCGCTTCTCATGACATCGGGTCTCGACACCTGGGACAACCGCGCGATCGACGCGGCCACCGCGACCTCTGACTTTTCCTTCCGGGATATCCGCCGTCGCCCACATGCGATCTATCTTGCGGTCGAATCCGAGATGATCCGCCCGCTTGCCCCGCTGATCCGCCTCTTCTTCTCGGACCTGATCGCCTCGCTGCAAGCACAGGAACCCGGCGATGACGAGCCCTGGCCGGTGATGATCATGCTCGACGAGTTTGACCGGCTCGGGAAAATGCCAATCGTCGCCGAAAGCATAAAGACGCTGCGCTCCTTCGGCGGCAACCTCGCCATCGTGACCCAGACGATCCCGGCGCTGGACGAGATCTATGGTGAGAACACCCGCAGGTCGCTTCAGGGCGGCGCCGGCGTGAAGCTCTACCTCACCCCGTCCGAGCAGAAGACCATCGAGGAGCTGAGCCAGGCTGTCGGCAAGACCACCAAGCGGGTGGTGACCCGCTCCCGCGCTGTTGGACGCAACCCATTCGAAGGGCGCAGCGTCTCGGAGAGGACAGAAGATACCCCGCTCCTGACCGAGGATGAGGCCCGACGCATGGACCTCGACGAGGTCATCCTCGTGATCGACGCGCAGATGCCGATCCGGGCAAGAAGGGTGAAGTATTTCGAGGACCCAGTGTTGAAGGTTCTGCACGCCGGTCAATCGGGGAGTTTCCCGTATCCGGACGAGGACGGCCTGCGGCGGGATCGGCAGATGACCGAGACCCGCGAGACGGTGGAGAGGCTGAAGCAGGAACTGCAAGAGATGCGGGCGGCAAATGTCGCGCGGGACGTCGGCGCGAATGCGCCGAGCGCAAAGACGACTAATCCAGGGAGTTCAGGGAAAGCCCGCAGCCGAGCGGCTCGGGCTGCTGCGACAGGTGGTGGCCAGGGTCAGCTGTCACTTGATGTCGAGGGATTGGGGATCAGGGGTGCTAACCGGGCGGCGCTGGAATCCGCCGTTCAAACGACTAGGACGATAATTGCGGAGCATGGATGAGTTTCTCAACTGCGGACCTTCGCTCAAGGCGCGGCGAATAACGGCTCCGAGCCCAGACTCACCGATGCTGCGGGGCGCGCGAATGTCGGCTTTCGTCCGGCGCGTCGCACCATGATGGAGTTAGTCAGCTTCCACCAAGTCACTCCGGGCATCGCGGATGATCATCCACGACGAATGCAGGAAAAGCCCCGCGATCGCGAACGCGACGATCAGGTCGGGCCATGCACTGCCAAGCCACGCGACCAGCCCGGCGGCGATGACCACGGCGAGGTTGCCGATGGCGTCGTTGCGAGAGAACAGCCAGACGGCTCGCATATTGGCATCACCCTTGCGGTGCTTTAGCAGCGGCAGCACCGCGAGGATGTTTACGATCAGCGCACCTACCGCGAAGGCTCCCATCAACCCGGCTTCTGGCGTGGTCTGGTTGAGGACACGCCAGAGCGTGCTGCCGACAACGCCAAGGCCCAGAAGGCCCAGAAACACGCCTTGGATCATCGCCGACCGCGCCCGCCATGTCAGGCTCCAGCCGATGGCGAGCAGGCCCAGAAACGTGATCGCACCATCGCCCAGAAAATCGAGCGCGTCTGCCTTCAGCGCCTGCGAACCGGACAGGAACCCGCCGAACATTTCGACCACGCCGTATCCGAGATTGAGCGCGACCACGATCCAGAGCGCGCGGCGATAGCTCGGGTCCTTGTAGGCCGGATCGGACGATGTATCGCCGTCCTCGATCTTCTCGAAACCGTAGCCGGTCGCGTCGAGCGCGGGCCGCACTTTCGGCAGATCGCCGTCCGCGATCCGCAATGTCATGATGTGGGTGGCGGCGGACACTTTCACGTCGCCTTCGGCCACGCCCGCAGACCGGGCCGCGCGCTCGATCTCGGCGGCATCTTTCGCGCAGTCCATGCCTTGCACCCGCATTCGGATCGGGGAGGAGGCTGTCGCCAACTTGCTGTTATCGGGCTGGCTCATGTGCGATCCTTTTTGTGGTGGCGGGCGAAAAGGTACGCTGCTAACGTATCAGTGGATAATGATATGACAGCGCAAAACATTCAAGACGATCTTTCGGCACCCGATACACTGGAACTGCGGGCAAAGCTCTTCCGGGGCCTAAGCGATCCCAGCCGTCTGACGATCCTCGATGCGCTGGTGTCGGACGAACGCAACGTGCAGGAAATCGTCGGGCATACGGGTTTGGGTCAGCCCAACGTCTCGAACCATCTGCGCTGTCTGCTGGAATGCGGGCTGGTCAGTCGCCGCAGCAAAGGCCGTTTCGTTCGGTATCGTCTGGCGGACAGGCGGGTCGCCGATCTCATCCGTGATGCAGATCAGCTACTTGCCTCGACAGCCAACGGAGTTGATGCCTGCCAAAGCTATACGGACTAACCGGCGCGACCTGCTGCAATGTCCTATCGGTGCGCCAAACCTGAAGCAGCCATCTGCGCATCCGCAGCGAATGCACCCTTTGTCCGCATTGTGAGCTTTGCCGAAGGCCTTGGCGAACGTCAGCTCATCGACGTCTATCCTCTCAGCCGTTTTGCCCGTTCCGCCATCCTGACTAGCTGCGCGCTGGCGGTCACTGTAGCGGTCCGTACGACTGCAGGTGCCTGCACCGCACCCCGCCCGATCGCTTCGCCTGTCGGGAGCGCCCCGATCTGCGCCCTGCCCTTTACGCCGTCGGTATTGAGGATCCCTCGCATGATCCCGATCGATCCAGCGGCAACAGCAGGCGTCGCCGCCACCATCAGGTTCCCCGATATCCCTCGCACGATCAGGGGTGTTGCTGCCACAAATCCCTTGGCCAGGAACACCATGACGAAGAACGGCACCAGCGATCCGATGTTGGTTGCCGAGTTCGGATCACCGAGCTGGGCTAGCAGCGAATTCGCCATGCCGACGACGGTAGAGAACATTGCTGCGATTACGATGGGGTAGAAGGCATAGCTGACTGTCGTCGAGACCCATCTGTGGAAGAAATCTTTGGTCGCGTCGAAGAGCGACAATGCAATCATGATCGGAGCAAGGCCGAGCATGAGGGTCAGCATCATCTTGGCGAATATGAGGACGATGCCGGTCATGAAGCCAAGGAAGCTCAAAAGAATAAGCCCGATTCCGCCTAGGATCGCGCCCGTCATCCAGTTCAGGTTGCTGCCGATGGCATTCAGGTACTGGCTGAATTTTTCGATCAGGATGTCGAATTCGCCGGCAAAGTGTGTGGCTCCGGCTCCTCCGCCGCCAACCGAAGACACCAGTGCGCCAGCGACGTAGTCCAAGCCTCCAATGACTGCGTTTGCTACTGCATTGAAGTTTGCCCAATTGAAGGCGAACAGACCGATAAGGGTCAGCTTGATCAGGTACCAGAAGAAGCTGGCCCCATCCATGCTGCGGAACTGGAATGCCATGTTGATGCAGACGCCGATTAGCGAAAGCGTGACCATCAGCAGGACGATCGTGCCGGTATTGCTTGCCACGGCCCCGAACTGGGACTCAGCCGCATCGACAAGGAACGCGTCTGCCGTTCCGACCATCCAGCTGACGACGCCCATTACCAGTTGCCTTGAGCTTCGCAGATTGTACGCACGCTCGGCTCGAGTTGCTTCCTTACTTCAATCCAGTCGCGGCGAAACGCTGAATGCTCGGCTTGGCTAAGGCCTGCATACCTTTCATGATATTCGCCATCGGAGCTATCCCAAGCGGGAAAGCGGGTTTCACAGCTGCAGTCGCCAGATTCTGCAATCTCCTCCCAGGCACGAATTTCGTACAACTCCATCAAAGCTGCTGCCTTGTAAGCTTCACGCGGATTGATTTCGTCCATCCAGGTCGGGCGCGCCGGACGTTCGTTGCAGATCCGGTATTGTTGCGGCGACATATTGACTGTGAGATCGTTTGAGACCTGCGGCGAAGTCTGCGCCACAAGAGGGCCCGCCAAGGCGGCAAGCATGAGTGCGAGAATTAGTTTTCGCATCTGGGGGGTTCCTTTTTTACTCAGCGGCAACGGAGGGGCTCTTGTTGCCTCTGCCGTCGACCGTGTCGAGGTTCAAATCTGTGGTTTGACCCGGGAGGAAGAACTCGGTGATTCCGCGCGCGCCTTCATGGCGGCCTGCCTGAATGATCACGTCGATCGAGCCTTCGATGTAATCGATCATGTCGGCGTAGTTCATCGGCACATCCGTTTTCAGGGCGGCGATGGCGAGGCGGCGAACAGCAAGTTGTGGGGTCTCGGCATGCAGCGTGGTCAGCGATCCACCGTGGCCGGTGTTGATTGCCTCGAGAAACGTCATCGCCTCGCGCCCGCGGACTTCGCCTAGGACGATCCGGTCAGGTCGCATGCGAAGCGTTGAGGCCAAGAGCACATCGGCACTGCGGGCATCCGTGTCCCGGGCCGCGATCAACGTCACGACATTGGGCTGCTCGGGGCGCAGCTCGGCCGCCTCCTCGATGGTGATGATCCGCTCTTCGGGCGGGATCAGCGAAAGGATCTTGCGCGCCGCGACCGTCTTGCCGGTCGATGTACCGCCCGAGACGATCATGTTGAGCTTGTTCTCGACGCAAAACCGCAGCGCGGCGTCGATGTCGCCGGACCTCACCACATCGCGCAGCGCTGCGTTCCGTTCCCGGCGCAGACCCTCAAGGCTGCGTTCCTTGCCGAAAAGGAAACCGAGTTTGATCTTCTCAAGCGGCAGGGAGGAGAAGAACCGCAGCGATATGGAAAACCCGCCCTCGACTGCCGGCGGCTGGATCACCTGCGCGCGGATCGGGCGATCTCGATATAGGATCGAGACCGAGACGATAGGCTTCTTGGTGCTGAGCGTGGTCGAGGCGGCGGAGGCGATCTGGTTGCCGAGGTCCTTGATCTCAGTCTGGCTCAGCGGGCTGCCGAGACCTCGCATGAAGTGATCGCCTTGGAATTCGCCCCAGACTTGTCCGTCGGGATTGATGCAGATCTCGATCGTGTCGTCGCGCAGGACCTCGGGGCCGAAACGGTCGAGCGACGCTTCCAGATAACTTGCAGCCATGTCAGAAAATCTCGAGGTCACGATCAACCATGACCGTGATCCGGGTGCCCTGATCGACATGTATCACTGGCCGGATCGCCAGATAGTCCTGCATCACGCTCTGGGTGCTGTCGCGCAGGTCCGTGCCGACATCGCTCGCGACATCGGCCGCCGCCTCGCTGTCGATCTGACCCGCTGCAGCCGCAGGCAGGGCGCCGATCAAGGAGATCAGCGCGGCGGAGCCGAAGCGTTGCGCGAAACGGGTGTCGACAAACCCGGTGGTGCCAGTACGGCCAAGTTCGTCTCCACCGAAGGCGCTAACCTGCACGGTCTGATTATCGGGCAAGATGATCCGGTCCCATGCCACCATGACGCGCGATTGGGCGAGTGCGACATCGGAGCGGTAGCGCCCGATCAGCCGCGCGCCGCGCGGGATCAGGATACGCGTTCCATCGAAAGAATGGACGTCTTCCGAGACGATGGCGCGGATCGCGCCGGGCAGTGTGCTGTCGAGGGCCGTCTCTGTCACAGCCTGAATCATGGTGCCCTGAACAACCGTGTTCGATGGGTTCGCGATCACTTCGGCACGTGTCACCTGTGCAGGTTGCGCGCCCGAACGAACAAAGGCTTCATCTGCATTCAGTCGCGCGGCTTCCAGCGTATTCTCCCTATCCGCACCCGCGCCCATCCCGGAGAAGGCGATCATAGGAGACGCGATACGCTCTGCGCGGGCCTCGGCTTCGGCTGCGCGCCGCCTTTCTAGTTCGGCCAACCGCAATTCTTCTTCACTTGGTCCCAATGAGGTCGGCTCTGGTGGTGCAAGCCGTGCAAGTTCCAAGTCCATGCGGAGCTGATCCAATTCGCGATCCCGCTCGGTCAGTTGCCGCTCGAGGGCACGCTGAGCCTCGGCGGATGCTTCCTGTAAGGTGGCAATTTGCGCCGTCAGGTCCGCAATAGCCTGCTCCGCCCCGCTATCCGCGGCCTCGGCCGGTCTTGCGCGCAGTTCCTCGAGTTCCGCTCTCAATGTCGCAAGACTTTCTATCAGCGCGAGTTCTGACTCGCTCGGACCTGTGTCCGCAGGCGGGGCTTGGCTGGGCTCCGGGGCAGAAATCGGCGCCAGATCTCCGAATCCGGGGCCGCTGCTCTGGAACTCTTCCGGCGCGGCGGTCGCCATTGGTGTTTCTGCCGACGGCTGTAGGGCAGCCCACGCCAGACCACCTGCTGCCGCAATGCCGACGACACCAAGGATCGCGGCAAGCGGCGCAGGCCGCTTGTTGGCCTTCGCTTTGCCTGTCGAGCCTTCGAGAGCCGCGAGGCGCGCGGCGAGGTCTTCCGTACCTTCGGTCATGATGTGGCCTGCCCTGCGTCCTGGACGCAAACCACATCTTCGCCAAGGCGAAGGACCCATTGTCGGTTGACGCCGGACACGCGGATGACGCCGTCACTTGAGGTGTGGCTGTTCACCGCGCGTTCCCTCCCGTTCGAATATCGGAAGATGGCGGGCACCGGTGCATTCCGTGCGAACCGGAAATACGTGAAGGTACCATCATCCCAGATGGCCGTCGGCGTGAACTCTTCTCGGGCGCTGACCGCATAGTTCGCGTTCGGCGCATCGGCCGCAACCGCCCTGGTGGGTTGCACGCGGTTTTCAGGATAGCGGAACTGCACGACATAATGCGGCGTCTCCCGGGCTTCGACGACATGGAAGTAGTAGGAGCGGCGGTTGGTGTAGACGGTGATGTTGGTGGCGACGCCAGATGCTGTCGGCTTGATGGCGAAGGCACGGCCACCCGGGACACCGTCGAATTGAAACCCGACCGTATCGCCGGCGATGATCGAGCGGATGGTTTCACCCTCACCGAATTCGACTGTGGTGACGCGGGTCAGAGTCGTGACGACACGGTAAACCTGACCTTCAGTCCAGGTCGCGACGCGCACGCGATTGTCATGAGAACCTGGGCGGGGCGTCGTTTCGGCCAAGGCAGTCGTTCCCGCGAACGCGAGAAATCCGGCAGCAAACAGCGTAGTGATTGCAGTGCGGGTCATTCGGAACGGTCCGATCGGATGGCATATTGGGTGACGGTGAAACCGAAAGGGTTTTGCCAGACATCGTCGATCGCGCGGGTCCGCTCGGGCCGGAATTCGAACATCAACGTGGCAGTGAACGATCCATCCTGTACCCCTTGCGGGCTTGTCAGGCGCTTTCTGAGCCGCACCTGGGCGCGGTTATCGCCAATAAGGGTGATCGATGCGATCTCAACGGCCATCTCGGCCGCAGCCCCGTAACGCGTCGGCGGATAGCTCTCCTGCCCCGATGTCCACATCGCGCGCATGCTGGCCTCGGCCGACCCGGAAGACTGTGCCAGGACACGGCGGACACGAAGATCGTTGTCGAGCTGGTTGTAGGTTTCGCGGTCCAGAATGTAGCGGTAGACTTGCGCTTCGATCACGGCAGGCCGTTCGGCGAGCGACACGGTTTCAACCGTGGCATTGGGGAGCGCCATCCCGGTCGCGGGATCGTATGGCACAACCACGGGAGGCGGCGTTTCGACCATCAGCGCGACAGCCGCAGCCGTCAAACAGCCGAATACGCCAAAGCCCGCCCCGGAAAGGCCGATCACTCGCCAAAGCTGTTCACGGCGCAGGGCACCGTAAACAAGTTCCTCTTCCACGAGTTCGCGCGCAGTCATCACGCCTGCCCCACTCATGGCTCAAGATCCGGCAAGGTGAAGTCCATGTAGCGGCGCTCTTCGGCGACGGTGGCGGCATCAACCACGCCTGCATTGCCTGCGCCGAGGGTCTGGATCGCTTCCAGTTCCCACATCCGGGTCATGGCGATAGCAAGTTCCGCCGTGACGCGCGTGTTATGATCCATCGAGGCTTTGAGATCCTCCATGTCCGGGATCATCTCGACCAGACGTTCCACCCGTTCGAGAGACTGTTCCGCCTCTGCGTGGCTGTTCTGCGCCGCCGCCGACATTACAGCACCTGTGGTTGCCCGCGTGGCCACGCCTTCGGCGCCCGGATTGCCGCTGGTGGCGATTTCGCGGAGTGAATCCTCGTCGAACCCGGCACTTGCCAGCGCCTGTTCCATCTGCGTGCGCATGGGCCCGGCATTGGGCCCGATGAGAGCGCTCCAATCGCCCGCCTGGATGCCCCGGATCAGGCCGGGGATGTCTTCGAAGTTGGCCTCAAGCAAAGTGTCGAGGTTCCCGCCCATGGCAAGCCCGAGGATGCTGCGCGGCCCGGTGAGCGAGGCATACATCTCGTTCAGCTGATCGAGCTGGCTTTGCAGCATGTCCAGTTGCTCCAACGCATTGTCCAGAAGATCGGTCTGGATCCCGAAATCCTGCAACATCTGCTGAAGCTGGCGGATTTCCTGGGCAATGTTCTGAGTGTCCACCGTGGGCACACCCTGTGCCGCGACAGGTCCGGTGACATTGAGGGCAAGCGCGAGAGCGATGCTACCGGCGAAAAGGGAACGGGGCAGGCGCAGGTTCAACGCAAATCCTCCTGACTGAAATCCATGAATTGCCGCTCGGCAGCCTGGGCCGCCGCCAAGGCGATCTGCTCGGCGCTGAGTGGCTCGGTTCGGGCGGCCTTGATCCGGGTCCGGATTGCGACCAGCCGGGCCAGTTCGGCCCGGGCATAGGTGTTGAGCGCGATGGCCTCGTGGAGATCCTCGGTCTCACCAATGCGGGTGATGATGTCCTGAACCCGCAGCGCGGCGGCACGGACCGAGACCAGCGAATAGTCACCATAGACCCCTGCGCCGTGGGCCGAGAGGCTGAAACTCGCGTTGGCGAGGAGCACAGGGTCGATGGTGCCGAGCGCATCGATGCCGCCTACGGCCGCGAGGTAGCTGTTGTACTGCTGCGGGATCACCACGACATAATGCTGGGTTTCCGCGAATGGTGGCACACCGCCATAATCCTGCACATTGCCCGGCCCGGCGTTATAGGCGGCGAGCGCATGGATAATGTTGCCATCGAACATGTTCAGCATTTGTGCGAGGTATCGCGCACCGCCGGTGACCTGCAGATAGGGATCGTCGTAATAGGCCGGGTAGATCCCGAGATCGCCCGCGGTACCGGGCATGATCTGGGTAAGTCCGAAGGCCCCCACGGGCGAGCGTGCCCCGATCTGGAAACGGCTTTCCTGCCAGATCAGCGCCTGCAAGAGACAGCGCCATTGCACGAGCGAAAGACCTGCGCGGCCGACCCCGGACAGACTATGGGTGTCGCGTGCTGCGCGGATGATCAGCTCCTCGATCCCCTCCCGGGCATCGCCGAACATCCGCGCTGCCGCTGGGTTGGTGTCCTCGGGCGCATAAAGACTGGCGGCCGCGCTTTCGACGTCGTCTACCGCCTCGAGCCCCGCCACGGTTCCGGCCACGTCTCCAGCGCCAAGCGACATGGCATCCATCAGCCCTTCGAGGGAGGCGAGTTGCTGGCGCTCGATTTCGGCCAGTTCCTCCTCGCGGCTTAGCCGGTCCTGCTGCAGTGCCAGGTCCCGATCGGTCTGCTCAAGGATGGCCTGCCGCTCTGCGAAGAGGCGCAGATCGAAGGTCGGCACGCCTTGGGCGACCGCTGGCCCCAGTGTGGGACCTGCCAGTGCAAAGCCGATCATCGAGAGAGGAAGCCAGGTCCGCATTGGCTCAGCCGCCCGCCCCCAAGAGGACGAAATCGCAGGCCGTGTCGCGGCGCGTGACCTCCGCCCCCATGGTCGAGATCGTGGCGGTGGCGGTTCCCACCTGCGCAGGAGCCTCGCGAAAATTGAAGCAGTTGGCTTGCGGGGGGTTATACTGCGCACAGGCTGTCAGGGTCAGGCCGAGCCCGAGCAGCACGACGCTGCGAATGATGGTACGGGTCATGTCACTCTCCAGAAATCAGGACGTTCGCGATAATCAGCGCCGACAAGCGCTTCGCCCTTCTCCATTCCGCCAAGGATGGTCACGAGGGGGCCGAGCGCGCTGAGATCGGCATCGATCACGACGGAACCACGGTCGTCGCGTACAAGCGCGAGCCGCGAGGCCGAGCCGACGCCTAGAAGCACGTCGAGCTCTTTCTCGGTCAGGCCGAGCATCGCGTAGTCAGCGGCGGAAGCACGAATGTTGGGCAAGAGCACCTGCGTCGGCACCGCTTCCACGATGGTCTTGCCGGTGCGCGTGCGCTCGAGCTGGCTGGCATATTGCGTCATCATCACGACGACGGCGTTCTGCTTGCGGGCGGTCACCAGCCAATTGCTGAGCCGCTCCGCAAAATAGGCGTTGTCGAGGGCTTTCCATGCCTCGTCGATGACGATGATGGTGGGCTTGCGGTCTTCGATCACGCGCTCGACCCGGCGGAAGAGGTAGGACAGGACCGCCATGCGTTCCCGCTCGCTCTCGGAATCGAGGATTCCGGTGAGGTCAAAGCCCGCGATGTCACCGTCGATGCTGAAACTGTCCTCGGCATTGGCCCCGAAGATCCAGCCGTAGCGACCCTCGGCCGTCCATTCCTGCATACGCTCGAAGAGATCGCCCTCGTCATCGGTCGAGACCAGCAGCGAGGCGAAATCCGACCAGTTCCGCAGGCCCGCATGTCCTGCGCTGGCGTTCTGGCGCACGACTTCCTGCAGTCGGTTGGTCTGAACCGGGGTCAGCGGTCGATCGCGCCGCTCCAAGAGGCTCGCGAGCCAATCAGCAAGCCATGCCTGGCCCCGCACGTCGATCTCGGTCTGGAGCGGATTGAGGCCCGTGGGGCGCCCCGCCCGCACGGTCGAATAGCTGCCGCCGAGCGCGCGGACGGCCATCTCCATGCCCGCGCGATAGTCGAAGACGAAGACCCGCGCACCTGCCCGCCGGGCCATGGTCATCAGGAAAGCCGCCAGGACGGATTTGCCGGAGCCGGGACGGCCGAGGATCAGCGTGTGGCCTCCCGTGGGCTCGCGTTCCGGCGCGCCCTGTTCGTGGAAGTTGAAGCGAAAACCACTGCGCTCAGGTGTCGGAAAGAGCGTGATCGGCACGCCCCAGGGGACTTCCCGCCCTGTCTTTCCGAGCGGGGTGCGGTGGAAGGTAGCGAGATCGGCGAAGTTGTGGTTCGTGATCGCGGCCTTGCGGCTGCGCGCCCCAGTATTCCCCGGATGCTGCGCCATGAAATGCGCCCGTGCGCCGAAGGCTTCCGAGATCAGGTTGATGCCGGAGGTGGCGGAGATGTTGCGGATTTCGGCCGCGATGTCGTCAAGCGCCGTCTGGGTGCGGGCATAGACGGCCACGGTCATGTGGTGCTCGCCAAAGATCAGGCGTTTGGATTCCAGATCGTCCTGCGCGAGTTCCAGTTCCTGGGCGAGACTGACGGCTCCGTCATTGGCGGCCTGCATTAGCCGCAGCTGCCGCTTGATCCGGCCCGCCATGATGTTGGCGTTGATCGGCACAAAAGAGTGCGTGACCACCATGTCGACGGGCAGATTCAACTCGTCGAGCATCAGGCTATCGGTCTTGGCGGGGTAGTTCTTCACCGCAAAGATCGCCCCGAGCTTGTCGCCGACGGCACCGTCCGAGAGTGCGATGGTCGTGCCGCGGAAGGTGACGCGCGTATTGGCTACGTCCTCGGCGATCACACCGAGGCGCGACCGGGGGAAGAGCGGGTGCTCCTCGCCCGTGTTGAGTGAACCGAGGAAGCCCAGAAGCTCTCCGGTGCTTGCGGCCAGCAGGCGGGGCTTCAGCTCATCGAAGGAGGACAGCAGAAACCCCACAACCTCGTCGAGCTTGCGCAAGCGGCGGGTGGTGTCGGCCGCATGTCGCGAGCGAGACGCCCCAAGTCCTAACGGCAAGCGGCTGCGGGTCTCAGGTCGCTTCAGCACCGTCAGGGTCAGCGTCTTGTCGCGCAAACCCGCGCGGCCGAGATGCGCGTGCCATCGTTCGTCGACGGCAGCCGCAAACCCCTCGCCCGGAACGGGCGGCAGGGTCACATCAACCGCTTTCGACACCTTGTGCAGGTAGAAGGAGAACTCCGTCCCCACCTGCGCGACGATGCCAGCCAGCAACCCTCCGATCCGGTCGAGATGCCCGTCCTCGCTCGTGGTGCTGTTCACCCCCTCGAGCCTGATGCACTGCATCAGTTCGTTGCCGCGTGTTCGGATCGTCCGGTCGGTCACGAGGCTCACGTAGGGCAGCATCATTGAGAGCCGCTTCTCGCCCTTGACCCATGCGGGTAGCGCAGTCAGCGGATCGAGCGCCTCCGCTACGTCATTGGCAAGTCCATCACGGGGCATAGCTGTCGCCTCCGTGCAGCTTGCGGTTCGTGGTCGGCGGGGTTTCCTGCAGGGTGATCACCAGGACATCGAGGAAGTTCGGATCCCAGTCTGCGGCTTTCCAAAGCGCCGGCCAGGCCAGCCCCGCGAACACAGCCACCACCCAGCTCTGCACCCAGAGGAACAGAAGCGTCGAGCCGAAGAGCCAGACCATGGCATACATGATCGGCAAGCCCATCAGCTTGGGTGGCCTGAGAAGACCGATGAACACGCGGGACTGGTCAGCCATGGATGGAGCTCAGGTGGTCCAGATGGCGGCGACGATGGTCGGTGCTGCGGCGATGCCCGCGATTGCAACCACGACCCAGAGCGCCTGACGAAAGTCGAGGATGCCAAAGAGCCAGGAAAGGAACACCCCGATCAGTGCGAGCGTGCCAATCACGATCCCCAAGGGACCGGTGATCGCATCGACAATTCCTTGAAGCAGGGTCTGTACCGGCGAGAGATCGATGCTCTGTGCAAGCGCTGGACCCGCCAGCACGATAAGGGCCATCGCGCCGAGCGCGACGATCGAAGGTCTCGATGTCATGAAAGATCTCCTCTGAGCCGCTCAAACACGGCAGTCACACGGGCCACATGCCCTTGGGTTTCGCGAAAAGGGGGAATGCCGCCGTGGCGTGTGACCGCCTCAGGGCCAGCGTTGTATGCCGCGAGGGCCAGAGAGCCCTCGCCGAACTGGTCGAGCATCATGAGCAGGTAGCGAGCTGATCCGTCGAGGTTCTGCGCAATGTCATGTGGGTCCACGCCGAGGTCGCGGGCAGTATCCGGCATAAGCTGCCCGAGGCCTATGGCACCGACAGGGCTACGTGCAGCCGGATTGTATGCGCTCTCGACTTCAATGTTGGCTCGGTAAAGGAGCGCCCAATCAGTGACGGAAAGCCCCGCGCGACGCAGCGCACCATGCCCGGCATACCGTAGCGCCGTGGTCTCGATCGCATGGAGGATTTCTGGGGTGGCTCGGGCGGCGGATCGAGCCGGGATCGCTGTCTCGCTCGTTGCGTCAGGAACGCGAGGTTCTGCGAAGAGAAAAAGGCGCCCGTTTGCCTCTTGAGAAGTGGAAATCAATTGGCCGTCTGGGCCAACCGAAAAGATGAAACCGTCGGCCAGGGCCGGGGGCGCGGAACAAACGCCTGTACCCAAAGCAACGACGAGCGCGGTCGCGCGGTCAGCTGCCTTTGACCGGAGGCGCGGCGTGGCGTTCGCGGCCACCTTCTTCAAGTGGGATGCTAGCGGTCGTACAGCCCATGTCGGCCAGGAAACTGACAAGGCCAACGATGGTTTTGAAGTCGCGGAGCTTGAGGACGCTTCGGCTGGTGACGAGCATCTTATCGTCACGCCCATCAGTGGCGACGGCGCGGATGACCCACGAGCCGTACCAGCTGTTATGGCGCTTCTCTGCTCTCTCCTTGCAGACCACCTCAATGAGGTAGCCCTCGGCGAGCAAGCCGCGCAGTCCGTCTTCTGTAACCACATTCGGGGCTTCTTCTATCATGGCCTTCCCTTGGGTCCTTGTTCTGCCTGGGTGCAGTATCAGGCCCACGGGGTCGCAACACCGTGAGCGATACAAAACAACATTAATGATAGCAAGACGATATATTCGAGTTGACGAACCGTCTTTGGCTGCAATAGGTAGCTATCGCACGAAACCATAAATTTGAAGTGGCAAAGGAGTTTTGCCCTGCGCATGTTTTGTGCATTTCGACACGGCTTGCTTGGTCTTGTTGTGCCTTTCGGACTGATCGGCCAAATCGCAAACGCCTGTATCGCGCCGGAACGGCCCTTCCTGCCCGAGCGGCCGGAAGACGTTCGAGAATATGCCGATCTGCTGCGTTCTGATTTCGAAGACTACATCGCCGACATCCAGGAACACTTCCTTTGCCTTGATGCTGAGCGTCAACGTGCGTTTCAGGAGGCACGCGAGGTCAGTGAAGACTATGGAAGACTGGTCGAACTATTGGAATGAAGAAACGCATGGGCTTAACCGCCGTCGAGATCCTCGTAGTAGACGAGCGCGGGCATGTTGCGGCGCTGGTGCACGATGCGCAGGATGACTGCCGCGCCATCCGCCGCATCGAGCCGCTTGTAGAAGATCACGTGACGCTGGCAATTGACGGACCGCATCCCCGGGACAAAGAGACTCCTGTCCCGGCCCAGGTCGGGATCCCCGGTGATCCGTTCGAAGGCGGTGACCAACTGGCGGTAATAGACGAGCCATTGGTCCCTGCCCCAGGTCTCGACGGTGTAGGTGCGTATCTCTTCAAGGTCGGACTTGGCCTGATCGGAAAGCCGAATGGTCATGTAGGTCAGCGATCAAACGCATCTGGTTCGAAGGCATGAGCATCGAACTCGGCGAAGTCCCCATTTTCGGCTAGGGCGGCTGCCATCTCGAGATCGGCCTTGAGGGCGTAGAACTGCCGGGCGCCATCCTTCTCCATCAGCATCCTGACGCCGGCGCGCACGACTTCGCTCAGATTGGCGTAGGCGCCAGACTCGATCTGCGCCTGCGCATATTTCTGCATCGGTTCGGTCAGGTGGACGTTTGGCATCAGACTCTCCTATTCATGCTCAATCATATCAGATACTGACACAAATCTTCAAGCTGATGTTCGATCTCAACAATGGCTCGTTGCTCCATCCCGTCCTTCTGCGTCCGGGTTCCAGCCGGGGAACCAGGCGGGACAGTTTTCCGATACTGCCCGTCCCGAGTCCATGAGCGCTGCGACACGCCGTTTGACGAACTCAAGCGGTCTGTTCCTCCATGACCGCTTTAATGGCCGCATTGAATTACCACATTTGTATTTGATTACAGATGTTTGTTTGAAAGCTGACATGAAGGGGGGCCGCAGTTAGGGCCACTTTCAAGACGCCGAAACAGCCAGAACCGAAGTCAGATCTTGGAAGCCGTCAAGCGACACAAACGAACAATCGCAAGCAACCATCAATCAAATCACCTTGCTATCATTAATGTTGGTTCGTATCGATGCACCATTATAGATGGAGTCGGCATCATGAAGCACATGATCCACAGCGTGGCAACAGCCACGGCACTAAGCATATCCGGACTAATGGCCTCGTTGTCCGTCGTCAGAGTTTTTCGGACTTCTGGGGCCGTTTTGTAACGAAGGCTCTGGCTCGGTTTCTGTTCAAGTTTAGGCGGCAGCGACTTGGTGCTGCAACCGGCGGTTTCGGATTGTCTGTTTTTTGATCTCCTCTCGCATCTTCAGGATTTTCGCGCCGCGACCGTGATAGACGTCGGCGGGTGTCAGGTTGGCCAGGCTCTCGTGGTAGCGGTAGTTGTTGTAATGGTCGACGAAGGCGCCGATCTGGCGTTCCAGGTCGCCGGGCAGGAAGTAATTTTCCAGAAGAACCCGGTTCTTCATGGTCTGGTGCCAGCGTTCGATCTTGCCTTGGGTTTGCGGGTGATGCGGGGCGCCACGAACATGATCCATGCCCTTGTCCCCAAGGTATTCGGCCAGGTCGGCCGCGACGTAAGACGCACCGTTATCGCTGAGCAGCCGGGGCTTGTGCACGACCGTGGCCTGATCGCAGCCCGAGGCCTGCAGTGCCAGGTCCAGCGTATCGGTGACGTCTGCGGCCTTCATCGTCGTGCAGAGCTTCCAGGCGATGATGTACCGACTATAGTCGTCGAGGATGGTGCTGAGATAGAACCAGCCCCAGCCGATCACCTTCAGATACGTGAAGTCCGTTTGCCAGAGCTCGTTCGGGCGGCTGGTCTTGTCGCGGAACTCATCGGCCGCCCGGATCACCACATGAGCCGGGGCGGTGATTAGATCCTCGGCGCTGAGAATGCGGTACACGGACGATTCCGAGACAAAGTAGCGCTTCTCGTCGGTGTATCTGACCGCCAGTTCGCGGGGCGTCAGGTCTTCATGCTCCAGCGCAAAATCGATAACATCGGCGCGCACCGTGTCCGGGATGCGGTTCCAGACCGACGCAGGACGGGGCGAACGATCAGCCAGGGCGTCGAAGCCACCGTCGCTCCAGCGGGCGTACCAGTCGTAGTAGGTGCTGCTGGGGATACCAAGCATCTTCAGGGTTTGTCGGGTCGGCAGATGCGACGCCTCGACCGTGTGGATGATCTCGAGCTTCTCTGAGGCGGGGTATCTCATTCTCCGTCCTCCCCATCTCCGATCATGCTTTTTTTGAGCAGCCGGTTCTCGAGTGTCAGCTCGGCGACCACTTCCTTCAGGGCCAGTGCCTCGGATCGCAGGCCCTTAACCTCGGGAACCGTTGCCTGACGGGCGGTATCACCCGACAACCGGGCTTTCCCGGCTTCTAAGAACTCTTTCGACCAGGAATAATACAGGCTCTCGGCAATGCCCTCACGGCGGCACAGCACGGCGATGCTCTCTTCGCCCCGAAGACCAGCCAGGACGATCCTGATCTTCTCCTCGGCCGAGTACTGCTTGCGGGTCTTTCGTTTGATGCCCTTGACCAGCTTGTCAGCGGCGTCTTTCGATGTTCCGGATGTCTTGTTCATCTTCGCTCCATAATGGCTTCGATGAACCAGAAATCCTCCGTTGCTCAAACCCCTAAATCTGTCCGATGGGTGCTGACGTCAGACACTGGCAGGAGTTTGACGGATTCCAGACGGTTCATGACCATAACTGGGTTCGCCTGATGAAGTTTTTGCGTCAGATCGCCAAAGAGCGCGAGTCCTCCCATCTGCGTTCCATGGCCCTTCACATCCTCCAATCCCCAAGCCGGATTTGCGGCATGTCGATCATCCACGCTAAGCGCCGACTGAATCAGAGGATGCGCCCGACTGATACCAGTATCCAGGAGCGTAACGTAGCCAGCATTGGGGTGATCCGAATAGGTGGTCCGGCCTGAAAGCTCATCGACCCACTGTGCCTGTTCGGCCACCGGCAAGCCGTCAAAGAAATCTGCAGTGATTGTCGGAGCGGCAAGTGCGCGTACGCCGCCCAGTCGCCGGACGGCTTTGGCAAGCTGATTGCGATCGGCCTGGACGACCACCACTGTATCTTCGGGAAACTCCAGCCGATCCGCGCCCACAGTCACACCAAAGATAGGCGCTGCTGCAACGAAGGCCTCGGTCATTTGGGGCTCGAGCCAAACCTCCCAGACTGCCGCAATATCCGCCGCGGGAAACTTGCCCGGCGGGCTGCGCCAGAGGGCACGCAATCCCGCTTCCGTAATGGCAGTGACGCTTTGAACCAAGTCTGCATTCTTGGTCGGCCCGGGATGAATTCACCATCTTTCTCGCGATCAGGCGTGTCTTCCGTCCGAAACTGGTCGACCTTTTTGCGCAGGTTCTCAATACCCTTGGCTGTTGCAAACACCGTCGCACGCTCTTGGGCGCCACCTGGAATAGGAAAATCTTCGATGCGGAGAAGCATAAGGCCACTGGCGTCTAGGCTATCCTTTTTCAGGCGCTCGTCGATACGGGAGCTGATTTCGAGATAAACGCCGGGAAGCTCAGTGGCCGGAATATCCGGCAACGCGTCGATGGCCTGAAGCAGCGCTTGGGCGTGCGCAGCGCGATTGGGGACATCACTTGGTCTTTTGGACCCGCCCCTGCCCTTTGCCTGGAATGGGCGAGGTTGTCCTAGATTGCGAAGGTGGAAGTGTGGAAGCTCTCGTGCCATTGTCATTGGTCCCTAAATCTTGGAGCGACCGTCGGCGTTCGAGGGCGTCAAGCAAATCCTGTGTCGCAATCTTGTCAGTATCATTCAAAACCGCACGTCTCGCGGCATCTTCCGCCGCCGCCACAATATCGGCCGTTGAGAGGCCAGTGGCGACATCCGTCACCCGCTTCCATCCTATTCGATTGAACGAGAAACCGATCAGACGGCGTTCGAGTGCCTGTCGGATGGCGGGACCATCGGGCATCACATAGGGCAACACGAGATCGAAGCGGCGCAGAACGGCGCGGTCAAGAATTCCCGGCAAGTTTGTAGTGGCGACGACGATCGAAGGCCCTGTGTCTTCATCCAGGAACTGCAAGAATGAGTTCAGAACCCGCCGGGCTTCGCCGACATCGTTCTCACCGCCCCGGGCCGCAGCCAAAGCGTCAATTTCATCGAACAGGTAGATACCGCGTGTCGTCTTGATGGCATCAAAGACCATCTTCAATTTCTGCGCCGTTTCGCCCATGAACTTCGTTATTAGACCGTGGAGCATGACCGAAAATAAGGGGTACTGCAGCTCCCCGGCCAGTGCTGACGCACTCAGTGTCTTGCCGGTACCGGGAGGACCAGAGAGGAGAACGCGCCTCCGTGGCTTCAGGCCTTTTGCCTCGAGCTTTTCGCGCATACGCGTCTCGAAGACGAGATGCGACAGTTCACTCCCAATCCTATCCGGTAAAATTACATCGACGAGTCGCTCCGTCGGATAAGACGCGGCAAGAAACTCTGCAAGATCGCCGCGAGGCGTTGCGATAGGGGTGACTGCAGGGGTTCGCTTTGCTGGCGGCTTTTGCCCCGCTTCAGCCCACTGCCGCAACTGTTCAGCCAGTCGGGTGTGTCCCTTCTGCTCTTCGGCCGCCGAGAGTTGCATCGCCAGATCGTAAAAACGATCAGCGTCCCCTTCTGCGTGGCTCTTGACGAGACCGATGAGTTGTTGGGCGGAAGCCAAAGTCGAACTGCTCTTTCTGAATGATCATTTTCAGCGTTGATAGGGTCTTTTCTACATCCGAACCCTTTAACAGACCAGACAATTTGCACGGTTTGCATGCGGAGTGTGTCGGTTTTGTGCACTCGACCATCGACCTGAGTCCCAGCCTGTCGGCCTCCCCAGCTCGGCTTCGCGTGTCGCAGGGGAGAACGGCCCTTCGGTCCGTCGCGCATTCGGCCATGCGGCCTCACCGCGGCGTCGCACCCAGGCCCCGGTTTGCCCGCCTCGCGAGCACGTCCCTCCCCGGCCGCTCCGCCGGATTGCGCTCTGGTCTGTTTTGCGGGGCAAAACGATCCCGCCGCTTCATCCGTCTTCCGAGTCCGGTCGGGCCGTTTGCCTGCTCGGGTCGGGCAAACCTACCGTCAAAACACACACATAAGTGCGGAAGCATATCCTCCGGATGGCCCCCAAATCAGCCCGCGTCAAGGATCGCAAAACTTTTCGGCGAGGGCGCGGCCCGTGGCGCGGGGCGGTCCCATGCGTGAGGGCGCGCATGTGTCGGGTGCAGCGCGCGGAAAACTTTTGCGTCCGGCAAGCCGGCGGCTGCGCCGTCCCTGACCCGGGCAGATTCGGAAACCAGGCATTCGGCCATGCCCCCACACTCACGTGGTGGCCTTGGAACCGAACACTGGAGACCAGACATGGCTTACGACACCGCAAACACCTACGAGACGATCGAACTTTTCGGACTGACCGAGAAGGACGCGCAGCTGCCGATCCCGGAAGATCACGTCCTGAGCGACCACATCATCCGCGAAAGCTTCGAGGTTCTGCTCGGTCAATTGCGCAACACCGGGCTTGAAGCCGAAATCGAACCGCTGGCCCATGGGCTCGCCACGATCCTGCAGCGCCGCAAGGTGGCGCTTGGCAAGGAGGTCGACCGCACCGCCGACAAGATCGGTGCGCTGGCAAAATCTCACGACGGATCAGAGATCGCCGAGACCGCGCTCGAAGAGGCGCAGGCGCGCTTTGTGCAGCTGCGCGAGATCGTCAGCGCCATCGAGGTAATGAGCGAGGCTGCGGCGGAATGCTACGAGATCGAGACGGGCCACGCCTTCATCCCGGCAGCCGGGTCGCGCGCGAGCGTCCGGGCGC